>CALGYL010000266.1 GCA_937934775.1 uncultured Clostridia bacterium | reverse complement strand
CGCACCTCGCGGCACACCTGCCAGCCGTCCATCCCGGGCAGCATGATGTCCAGCAGGATCAGGTTGGGCGCGGCGGCTTTGAACTGTTTGAGCGCCTCGTCCCCTCGCTGGGCTTCCTGCACTTCGAAGCCTTCCCGCGTCAGGTACAGGCTGACCAGTTGGCGAATGTTGGGGTCATCGTCGACCAGCAGGATCTTGGTCTTGTTCATACGGTTGGTCCCCCCTATCTCAGCGTAACCACCGTCACGCCGTCCTCGCCCTCGCCATAGCGGCCCAGGCGATACTCTTTGACCATCGGGTGCTGCTTCAGGTAGGCCTGCACGCCGCTACGCAAAACGCCCGTGCCCTTGCCGTGGATGATCGACACATTCTTCAGGTGCTGCATTTCCGCGCCGTCCAGGAACATGTCCACAGCCAGCAGAGCCTCGTCCAGCGTCATGCCGCGCAGGTCGCATTCCAGAGATACCGGCCGCTGCGAAACGGAAACGGTGTTGACGGTGCGCTCCTTCTTGGCTTCCTTCACCCTCTTGAGTCCGGACGCCGCCACCTTGAGCTTCATCACGCCCGCCTGCACCAGCGCCTCGCCTTTGGCGTCCGGCGGTGTGATGACGGTGGCGCGGGTGCCGGTTTTAATGATTTCCACGTTCTCGCCGGGCTTCAGATCCTTGGGCGCCTCGTGGGGTGCGCCGTCGTCCTGGAGGCGCTCGCCGTTCTCATCAATGCCGTTCTGCAAGCGCGCGCGCATCTCGTTCATTTCGTGTTCTCGAAGCGGCGCACCCTCGTTGCGGCGGCTGCGCTTAAGCTCGGAGATGATCGTCTCCGCCTCCCGCTGGGCCTTGACCAGCACCTTGCGCGCGTCCTCCTTTGCCTTCTTCATCGCGTTTTCGCGCTGGGCTTCCAGCTCCCTGCGCATCTTTTCGGTCTCGTCCCGGAGCGCCTGCGTTTCTCTGTGGGCTTCCTCGGCCAGCTTCCGCTCCTTTTCGGCAATCTGCCGGTGGTATTCAGCGTTGGCGATGACGTCCTCAAAGCGGATCTGCTCTTTGCTTAACCGTTCGCCCGCGCTTAGAATCAATTTTTCGGGCAAACCCAGCTTCCGGGAGATTTCAAAGGCGTTGGACTTTCCGGGCACGCCGATCGACAGGCGATAGGTGGGGCGGAGCGTCTCCACGTTGAACTCCACCGAGGCGTTCTCCACGCCCTTGGTGGACAGCGCGAAGGCTTTCAGCTCGGAATAGTGGGTGGTGGCCATTGTGGCCGTCTTCATCCGGAGCAAATGCTCCAGTATGGCCATCGCCAGCGCCGCGCCCTCGGTGGGGTCGGTGCCCGCGCCCAATTCGTCAAACAGGGCCAGCGACCGGGACGTGACGTTTTTCAGGATCTCCACAATGTTCGTCATGTGGGAGGAGAAGGTGGACAGCGACTGTTCAATGGACTGCTCGTCCCCAATGTCGGCAAATACCTCGTCGAAGATCGCCAACTCCGTGCCCAGATTCGCGGGAACGGCAAGGCCCGCCTGCGCCATCAAGGTCATGAGGCCCACCGTCTTCATGGTGACAGTCTTGCCGCCGGTGTTGGGGCCGGTAATGATCAGCGTCGTGAATTCGCCGCCCATCCAGAGGCTGATGGGCACCACCTTCTGCGGGTCGATCAAGGGATGGCGGCCCGACACAATGCTGATGCGGCCCTCCGCGTTCAGCTTGGGCTCCACCGCCCGCATCTGGCGGCCCAGGATGGCCTTGGCGAAGATCATGTCCAGTTCCGCCAAAATGTTCAGGTTGCCGGCCAGGAAGGCGGCGTCGGGCGCGACCTCGGCCGATAGCGCGGCCAGGATGCGCTCGATCTCCTTTTCTTCCTTCGCGGCCCACTGCTTCAGGTCGTTGCCCGCCTCCACCACCGCCATGGGTTCGATGAACAGCGTCGCGCCGCTGGCTGACTGGTCGTGGATCAGGCCGGGCACATTGGCCCTGCACTCCGCCCTGACCGGCAGCACGTACCGGCCGTTTCGCTGGGTAATGATGGCGTCCTGCAGGTACTTCGCCTGCTCGCCGCGTAAAAAGCCGTTCAATTTCTCCCGCATCCGGTCCGCGAGCAGCCGCAGGTGCCGCCGGATGTCGTACAGCTCCGGGCTGGCCCGGTCTGCGATCTCATCCTCCGACAGGATGGCGTTGAAGATGGTCTCCTCCAGCTCCCGGTGGGTATTCAGGTGGGAGGCCAGCTGCGTAAGCAGCGGCGTATTTTCCCGGTCGGTGACGATGGCGGCGCGAACCAGGCGCGAGGCCTTCAGCACTTCTGCCACGTCCAGTAGAGCCTTGGGCGACAGCGTACCGCCCGCCGCGGCAATCTTCAGAAAGCCGCTCACTTCCGGGAAGTATTGCATCGGCGAACCACCGGTATAGGCCATGACGGTTCCGGCTTCGCTGGTCTGGTTCTGCCATAGGCGCACCATTTTCTCGTCGCCCGAGGGAATCAGCGTCCGCGCCCGCTCCCTGCCCGATTCCGACAGGCAGAGCGCCGCGAGCTGATCCCGAATTTTGGTGAATTCGAGAACCCGAAGGTTTCTCTCTCGCATATAGGTCATTCCACTCCTCTGAAATAGTGCCCGGTGGTGGTAGGAAGCGCGTCCACGTCGCCCCAGAAGGGCAGCGCCCGCACGTCCGCGCCGTCAAGCGCCGCGCGGTGCAGCCGGACGACCGCCTCGCTCCGCTCTCCTTCATCCGTCAGCCGGACGCGCCACCGGGACGCTTCCGGAATTCTAGCCGCGTTTCGCAATAAATACAGCGGAACGCAGTTGTCCAGTTCCACAATACAGCCCGTGGCGGTTTTCAGGCGTCGCATCGGAAAACGGGCGCCTTTCCGGTCGGTGAGCGTGTGGGCTTCAAGACCGTCGCTGGGCTTTTCATCGCACAGTCGGCAGTCGTCATGCCGTCCGCCCAGCCGCGCCCTGAGCGGGCAGTGGCGAATGCGCATCAGCGGCAGACGTCCAAAGACAAACAGTTCCTTCTCACCGCCCATGCGGGCGATCTCCTTTGCGGCCAGTTCCACGGACGGCATGTAGGCAAGGCTGAACTGGGCCGCCGCGCGGGTATTCATCAGGTTCATCGGCGCGTCCAGGCGAACCGGACAGCGCCAATCGATCGCAAGATGCGCGGGGTTTGAGGCGATTACCGCGACGATACGCTCGTTTCCGTTCGCCCACCGGTGCAGCCGCGCCAGGTCGTCCCCGTTCAGTGTCGGCGGAAGCAGCAGCGCAAAGGGCATCGCCGGCGCGCGGGACAGCCCGTCCTCCGTCACATCCTCCGGCTCGTAGACGATCTCGTCCGCACCCCATTCAAGCGCCTGTTCCAGTAGGCCGATATCCCTCGACTGAACTGATAATAAAGGCTTTGTTGGGGCCTTCTCCGGGAACTCCACAGCCCGTATCGGAAGAACCTCCGGGCCGCAGCCGCGCCGCCGCTCGATCCGCCGTTTTCCCAGTTCCTCCAGCGCCTGCCGTCGGATCTGGTTAACCGCCGAGACCGGCAAAAAGGCATCCGAACTCAGATTGACGCGTACATTCCGGAACGCGTAGGGCGTGCCGCCGGTCTTTTGAAGCTGCTCGACCAACCGCGCCTCTTCCAGCGGACGGGATTTCGCCGCCCGCACGATGTCGCCCACCGCTTCCGCGCCGTCCGCACCGTCAGAGACATAGAGCCCGAGCGGCTTTCCGGTTTCGGCCGAAAAGTCCGCGTCCACCAGGACAGGCCGCGGAATGCGCGGAAGATCGCCGCGTCCCTCCACATGTTTTTCTGTCTGATCTTCGATCAGCGCGCTGTCCGTAAGCCCCGGCCCGTAACCGGGCGTATACCCGCGGTTGAACACGCTCCGGAGCGCGTCCCGCTCCGCGGCCTCGCCTGCATCCATAGCGTCCAGCGCGCGCCTGTAAGCGGCGGTCACCTGCGCAACATAGTCCGGCCCCTTGAGCCGTCCCTCAATCTTGAGGCTGCCCACGCCGATTTCCATCAGGCGCGGAAGGGTTTCACGCTGGTTCAGGTCACGGGTGGATAGAAGCGCCCCCTCAGCATGAACAAACGGGCCATCCAGCGTATACCCAAGACGGCAGGGCTGCGCGCACAGGCCGCGGTTGCCGCTGCGGCCCCCGATGACGCTGGACAGAAGGCACTGGCCCGAACAACTGACGCACAGCGCGCCATGGGCGAAAACCTCCAGTTCAACGCCCCGGTTTGCGCACGTCTCGATTTCCGAAAAAGACATCTCGCGGGCCAGAACCACCCGCGAAAAGCCGTTCTTTTGTAAGAAGTCAACGCCTTGCCGGTTGTGCACGGCCATCTGCGTCGATGCGTGCAGCGGAAGGCCCGGCAGCATCTCCCGCAGCGCCGCCGCCACGCCATAATCCTGCACGATGGCCGCGTCTACCCCAGCATGCGCCATCTGGCCCGCGAGCTCGGCCAAAAGCCCGAACTCCTCGTCCCGGATCAGCGTGTTGACCGTCACATAGACACGGCGATCCCGCTCGTGGCAATAGTCCGCCGCGCGCAGGAGCTCTTCCGCGTCAAAGTTGCCCGCGTTTTTCCGGGCGGAGAGCGCCTTGCCGCCAAGGTACACTGCGTCCGCGCCCGCCTCAACCGCGGCGATCAGCGCGTCCATGCCGCCCGCCGGAGCCAACAGCTCCATGCGCGCAGGCTTTTGGGAATCCGTCACTTGTGCCTCTTCCCTCTCGTCCCGCCTCAGCTTTGCGAGAGCTTTTCCAGCTTTTCCCGAAGCGCCGCGTTCTCATCCCGTAACTCGCCGATCTCCCGACGCAGGCGGTTGTTCTCATCCTGCGCCTTGATCATATCGTCAGTCACGTTGAGCGCGGCCAGGACCGCCAGCTGCGCGGCCGGCAGCCGCAAAGCAAGCCCCAGCTCGGTCATTTTCCGATCCACATAGTGGGCCACGCGCTGCACGTGCGCCTCGCTATCGTAGCTGGTCATGGCATAATCCTTGCCCGCGATATGGACGGTCGTCCGGATTTTCTCCATGTTTCCACCTCGCTATAACAATCCACAGTACATTATAACATGGCGCAAAAGCAGGCGCAAGGAAAGGAAATCCGCGGTGGGGCGCCCGGCCAGAATTCGGCCGGAATTAACACAAGCTTCTATTGACTTTTTTTAGTCAGTGGGCTGTACTGCGGCTCACTCAAACTATCAATCATGGGGAGGAGCGCATTGCATGACGCGCATATCAAAACCGCCTATGGAACGCAAGCGCGAGATTCTATCAACGGCACTGGAGCTCTTTCAAAAAATGGATACGAAAAAACCTCCGTTGGGGACATCGTCGAAAAAGTCGGCGTCGCGCAGGGCTTGTTCTATTACTATTTCAAGTCCATGGAGGAAGTCTACCGCGCCGCCATGGAGCAGTACGCGGACGACCGCGCGGCGGAAATGGCCGCGATCATCCTGGATGACATTCCCTTCCGCTCAAAAATCCAGAAAACATTGGAATATATGATCCGCCTGATCGCCTCGGGCGAGCACGCTGTGATGGACCCTTCCAGCCTGACCGAGCACCTTGATATGGACAACCGGCTGTCATTTCACGTCGCCCACTCGCTCATTGATCCTGTCGCCGCCCTGCCGGAGGATCTGAACGAAAAGAAACTGACCGCGATACGGGAACCTGAACTCACGGCGACTTTACTAATCTTTGGCATTTTCGGCTTGATCCATGGCAGCCCGGATCATACCACGACCCGGCTTCCTTCGCAGCGGAGGAGGTAATCCGGCTCATCGCGGGCGTACTCGGCCTCACCGCCGAGCAGGTCATACAATTCTAGCGAGGAGGGATATCATGGCGCTGATCGAATTTCGGGATGTGGTGCGGGAATACGGCGCAGGTGAGCATTCAGGAATCCGCCGTCGAAGTGCGAGCCGACGGTCTAGAAAAGAACGGAACGCTGACCGTCTCCTTGTCCGGTGATCAATACCGCTTAATGGACGCGGACGGACGAATGCTGCGGCCTCCAGAAAGCGGCGCGGCCATCTCCAACAAGATGGCGCAGCTTCTGAACGTCAAGGCGGGAGATTCGGTGCGCTTCAGGGTTCGGGCATCGCGCTGGGCGTCCCGTCCGGGTACGCGTTCATCGGCTTCATGCTGTCCACCATCTCGGATTCCAGCGATTTTCCCACAAGCGTCGCGCCGGTCACGCTGGCGATCCCGATCTCGTCCACTTTTTCCTCTTCTTTTATAAACCAGCTGTTTTCCCGGAAAATCCGCTCGCTCGATATGATCGCTCCTTTGAAGTCCGTTGAATACCTTCCTGCCCATCGCCCCGCCCGCGATCAAAAAACAACGCGGGCGGGGCTTGACAACCTGCGTCAGTCCTGCTACACTGGCTTTGAAAATTGAAAGCGCAATGCCCCTTCGCGCGTAAAGCCCGGAGGAGCAGGGCCAGAGGATTTACCCGACCGCAAGGTTTTCCGAGCGGAAAGGCGCGCATCCGGCATGTGTGGTTTTTATTGCCGTTTTGCTCCCTTTTCGTTTTGGAAAGGGAGCTTTTCATTTGGAGGAGGACGGATCATGGAGAAGCGGCTCGGCATTGTGGGGATTGTGGTGGAGGACGCCTCCTGCGTGGAAAAGGTCAACGCAGTGCTGCACGACTATGCGGACCTGGTCGTAGGCAGGATGGGACTGCCCTATCGGGAACGGGGCGTATCGGTGATCGCGCTGATCGTGGACGGCAACAATGACGACATCAGCGCCCTGACCGGAAAACTGGGGCGCGTTCCCGGCGCCAGCGTCAAATCCATGATCGCAAAGACCAATTCACAAGGGGGCGTTCAGTGATGGGTTTCTTCGACAAGTATAAAAAGGAATTTGAAGCCTACGACCGGATGGACCGCGACTTCATCGATGATGAAAAAATCTGGTCGCAGCTGAAAAAGTGGGAAAACCCGACTCGGGAAGACGTGCGGCGTGTACTCAGCAAGGCCGAAAACTGCGTGCGCCTTGAGCCGGAGGAAACCGCGGTCCTGCTCCAGAACAAGGATGAGGAGACCATTCAGGAGATGTACCGGCTGGCTCACCGGCTGAAAGAAGAAGTCTATGGAGACCGCATCGTGTTCTTCGCGCCGCTCTACATCTCGGATGAGTGCGCCAACAACTGCGTCTACTGCGGCTTCCGGTCCGAGAACCGCGCGATCCACCGGAAGACCCTCTCGATGGACGAGATCGAGCAGGAAGTCCGGATCATGATCGAAGAAGGGCAGAAGCGCACCGTGCTGGTCTATGGCGAATCCCCCGCCACCGGCATCGACTTCATGTGCCAGTCCATCCGGAAGGTGTATTCCGTCAAAAGCGAGCACGGCGAAATCCGCAGGGCCAACATCAACTGCGCTCCGCTGACCGTGGAGGAACTCAGGCAGCTCAAGGATGTGGGCATCGGCACCTTCCAGGTCTTTCAGGAGACCTACCACCACGAAACCTACCGCCGCGTTCACCCGCAGGGCACCGTCAAGGGTCACTACCGCTGGCGCCTGTACTGCATGGACAGGGCTCAGGAGGCGGGCGTGGACGACGTGGGTCTGGGCGTCCTGTTCGGTTTGTACGACTGGCGCTTTGAGGTGATGGGGCTTCTCTACCACACCATCCATCTGGAGGAAACCTTTGGCGGCGTCGGCCCCCACACCATCTCCTTCCCCCGCATCACCCCTGCCACTGGCACGCCGTATTCCGATCACCCGGAATACGCGGTTTCGGACGAGGACTTCAAAAAGCTGGTGGCGGTACTCAGGCTGTCCGTTCCCTATACCGGTCTCATCTGCACTGCCCGGGAGCCCGACCGCGTCCGGCGCGAGGTGATCCCCTTCGGCGTTTCGCAGATCGACGGCGGCACGCGCATCGGCGTGGGCGCCTACGCACAGTCCCTCCGGGCCAACGCCCTGCCCGATCAGGAGCAGTTCACCATCGGCGACGACCGGGCGCTGGATACCATGGTGCAGGAAATCTGCGACATGGGCTTCGTCCCCTCCTTCTGCACCGCCTGCTACCGCGCCGGACGCACCGGCGACCACTTTATGAAAGTCGCCAAGTCGAAGTTCGTACACAACTTCTGCGTGCCCAATGCCCTGTTCACCCTGAAGGAATACCTACTGGACTACGCGTCGGAAGAAGCGCGCGCAAAAGGCGAGGCCACCCTTGCCCGCCGCGTCGAATCCTTCCGCGGCGAGTCGGTTTACGAGAAGATCGTCGAGAACCTTGCCAGGATCGAGGCCGGCGAACGCGACCTGAGGCTGTAGGAGCGTGACTATGAATTTCCCACGAGACGCGGAGACGTTCACCTTCTGGCTGAACTCTATAGACAAAGCGGCGCTTTCCGGCGCGCTGAAATACTTCTGCGAAGACGCGCCGCCGGAAGAACTGGAAAGAGTCCGCCAAATGGCCGCTGGCACCCGGGAACTGCATTATGGAAAGAAGGTTTTCTTCCGGGGGCTGATCGAGTTTTCCAGCTACTGCAAAAACGACTGCCATTACTGCGGCCTGTGCCGCAGTAACCATCATGCCGTCCGCTACCGCCTGTCCGAGGAGGAAATCCTGGACTGCTGCCGGATGGGCTATGATCTGGGCTTCCGCACGTTCGTCTTGCAGGGCGGCGAGGACCCGCACTTCACCGATGATGTGATGTGCCGCGTCGTGTCCCAGATCCGCGCGCGCTTCCCGGACTGCGCGATCACGCTGTCGCTGGGCGAGCGCAGCCGCGCCTCCTTCCAGCGGCTGTATGACGCGGGCGCGGACCGGTATCTCCTCCGACATGAGACGGCAGACGAGGCGCACTACCAGAAGCTGCACCCGGCGGAAATGCGCCTATCAAAACGCAAGCGCTGTCTCTACGACCTGAAGGAGATCGGCTTCCAGGTGGGCGCGGGCTTCATGGTGGAGTCCCCTTTCCAGACATTCGATACCCTTGCGGAGGACTTCCTGTTTCTCCGGGGTCTTCAGCCTCATATGGTGGGGATCGGGCCTTTCATCCCGCAGAAGGACACGCGCTTCAGGGACTTCGCGACCCCGACCCCCGGACGGACGCTGATTCTGCTGTCGCTGATCCGGCTGCTGTTGCCAAAAGTGCTGCTGCCCGCAACCACGGCGCTGGGCACAGTGGACCGGCAGGGCCGCGAAATGGGCCTGAAGGCAGGGGCCAACGTGGTGATGCCCAACCTGTCGCCGGTTGCGCACCGCAAGGATTACGCGCTGTACGACAACAAAATCTGTACTGGCGAGGAAGCCGCCGAATGCCTCGCCTGCCTCTCCCGGCGCATCGCGTCGGCGGGCTTCGAGCCGGACTTCTCCCGCGGCGACCACCCGGAGACCCCGGCAAAGGAGGAAGCGGCATGCGGCTAGAGCACGACATGCTGGGAACGCTGCCCATCCCGGAGGACGCCTACTACGGCGTACACACGGCGCGGGCTCTTCAAAACTTCCTGATCGCACGCAGGCCCATCCACCCCGCGCTGACCCGCGCGCTGGTCGAGGTGAAAAAGGCCGCCGCCATTACCAACCGGGAGATTGGGGCGCTGGATGCGCGAATCGCGGACGCCATCGTCCGCGCCGCGGATGAAATCCTGGGCGGCGCGCTCTCCGATCAGTTTCCCGTGGACGAGATGCAGGGCGGCGCGGGCACTTCCGCCAACATGAATGTGAATGAAGTCCTTGCCAACCGCGCCATCGAGCTTCTGGGCGGGCAGAAGGGCGAGTATTCCATCGTGCATCCGCTGGACCATGTGAACCTGCACCAGTCCACCAACGATGTGTTTCCCACCGCGGTGCGCGTCGCGGCAATCCGGCTTTTAAAGCCCGTCTCAGAGCGGTTTGCACAGCTCCAGACCGCGCTGCAGGAGAAGGAAGAGGCGTTTCACGACGTTCTGAAGGTGGGCCGCACCCAGTTGCAGGACGCTGTG
>CALGYL010000265.1 GCA_937934775.1 uncultured Clostridia bacterium | reverse complement strand
TGATGCTGTTCTTCAACGGCATGACCATGCTCAACGTCAACCCCTTCGTGCAGGACGTGCTTAAGGGCGTCGTCATGATCGGCGCGGTGGCGCTGGACGTGGTCCGCAACAAGACCAAATAGGCGCGGGGGAGGCGTTATCCTTGAGCGACATCATTCTGGAACTCAAAAACATCTCGAAGAGCTTCCCCGGCGTCAAAGCGCTGGACGACGTGTCCTTTCCGATTGAACGCGGCACCGTGCATGCGCTGGTGGGCGAAAACGGCGCGGGAAAGTCCACCCTGATCAAAATCCTGGCCGGTATTTACTACCCGGAGGCCGGCGAGGTGCTGATCAACGGCAAGAGCGAGACTTTTAAAGCGCCCATCGATTCCCAGATGAAGGGGATCAGCGTCGTCCATCAGGAGCTGAAGCTGTCGGAAACCCTGACGGTGGCCGAGAACGTGTTCCTGGGGAACCTTTTGAAGAAAAACCACATGGTCGACTGGAAGGGCATGCGCCTTCGGGCTGCGGAGCTTTTGCAGCAGTTGGGCATCCCGCTGGACGTCAATGCGGAGGTGGGCAAGCTGTCGGTGGCGCAAAAGCAGATGGTCGAAATCTGCAAGGCCATCAACCGCAACTGCAAGGTGCTGATCATGGACGAGCCTTCCGCCACGCTGACCGACAAGGAACAGACCATCATGTTCCGAACCGTCAAGCAGCTGCGCGCCCAAGGTGTGACCATCATCTACATCTCTCACCGCCTCGAGGAGATTTTCGACCTTGCGGACACCGTGACGGTTTTGCGTGATGGCCGACACATCGACACCGTACCGGTGCATTCCGTCGACCGGGCCAAGCTGGTCTCGATGATGGTTGGCCGCGAAGTCAAGACGGAATATCCGCGTACCGGCATCGCCCCGGGGCAGGTTGTGCTGGAGGCCAGGGATCTGAAGCGCAAGAATGTGCTCAAGGGCATCAATTTCACGCTCCGCAAGGGCGAGATTCTGGGCATCGCGGGTCTCGTCGGCGCGGGGCGGACCGAGCTTGTGCGCGCGGTTCTGGGAATTGACAAGATCGACTCCGGCGAGGTATTGCTGGACGGGAAGCCCGTCAAAATCCAGAGCTTCCGCCAGGCGATCGGAAAAGGCATGGGGCTGGTGCCCGAGGACCGCAAAAAGCAGGGGCTGGTGCAGTTGGTCACCGTGTGCAACAACATCTGCATGGTCAATATGAACATCGTATCCAATCGCGGCGTGATGAACCGAAGGCTTGAGCGCAAGTACAGCCTGGAATACGTGGACAAGCTCAAGATCGCAACGCCTTCTGTGGATACGGAGGTCCAGTATCTGTCCGGCGGCAATCAGCAGAAGGTGGTCATTGCGAAGTGGCTGCTGGAAGACAGCCAGATCATCATCTTGGACGAGCCCACCCGCGGCATCGACGTGGGCGCGAAGAGCGAGATCTATCAACTGATCGTCCAGCTGGCGCAACATGGGAAGTCCGTCATCATGATTTCATCAGAGTTGCCCGAGGTTGTGGGCATGAGCGACCGGATTCTGGTCATGCATGAGGGCCGCGAGGTGGGCATGATCGACCGGAAGGACGCCTCTCAGGAGGCAATCATGGCGCTGTGCGTGTGATCCCCGTTACGCGAGGAGAAACCGTGCGCCGAATCGTTGTGACCCCGCCGCGATGGGCGCGGCAAACTATATTTGGGAGGTAAGATCCATGAAGCTCAGGAAACTGGTATCCCTCTTTCTGGCGCTGATCCTGGCACTGGGCGTCTTCACCGTTGCTCTGGCCGAAAACAGCGACAAGCCCTGGGCGGGCAAGAAGCTGGGCGTGGCGCACATCACCATGTACGATGAGTGGTGCAAGGCAGTTTACGACGAGTTCATGGCGCAGGCCCCCGCGATGGGCTTCGGCGAAGTGAACGTGCAGGACGGCAACCTGAACGCCGAGACCCAGCAGAAGCAGGTCGAGGATTTCATCACCCAGGGCTACGACGCGATCCTGATCGACCCCGTCAACTCGGACGGCATCGTGCCCACGCTGGAGCAGGCCGGCGCGGCCAACATCCCCGTCATCGCCTTTGACAGCGGCACCAGCTATGAGAAGCTGTTCACCCACGTTGCCTGGGATCATGCCGAAACCGGCGTGCTGACCGCGCAGTGGGTAGCCGACTATGCCAAGAAGAACCTGGGCGGCAAGGTCAAGGTGGGCGTCCTGGCGATGCTCAACGCCGTGCACACCAAGGTTCGTTCCGAGACGTTCGTCTCCACACTGGAAGAACTCCTGGGCAAGGACAACATTGAATGGGTGTTCAACCAGGATTTCGGCGAGACCCGTGAGTCCGCCGCCAACATCGTCACCAACAACATCGCCAAGCCCATCGACGTCATCTGGGGCGCGGTGGACAATGCGGCGCAGGGCGCGGTTACCGCGTTGGAACTGGCTGGCGTTGAGAACACCATCGTCGTGTCCGCCGGCGCGTGGGGCTCGGAAGCCTTCAACATGATCAACGACGGCAACAAGTACTACAAGATGTGCATCGGCGTGTCTCCGGCCAACATCGTCAAGCTGTCGCTGGAGTCCGTGGAAGCCTACTTCGAAGGCAAGGAAATCCCGAAGGCCCAGAACATCGAACTGTCTGTCATAGATGGCAGCAACATCAAGGACTTCATGAAGTACGTCGCCGCCAAGTAATCTCCGCCAGGCGTTGAAACCCGGTTTCACGCCAAGAGGATGATTGATCTCTGGTCCGCGGGGCGGCACTCTCGCGAGCGCCGCCCCGTCATTTTCGTAAATAATGGAGGAGTGCGCCATGTCTCAGCCCATCATGCAGATTCCGCGCGAGGAATACGACCTGCGCATTCAAAATGTGCAGGGGGCGATGCGCAAGCAGGGCATTGATCTACTGGTAACCCATGCCTGCGGCTGCGAATCGGCCACGGTCCGGTATCTCACCAACTTCTGGGCGGTGTTCGACTTTGTGGGCGTGCTGGTGCCCGCGGAGGGTAAGCCCATTCTCCTGACCGGCGGCCCGGAATCCTATGATTTTGCGGTCAAGTTTGCGCAGATCGACGATGTGCGCGTGCATCCCCTATATGTGGAAACCTCCGCGCCCGAGTGGGATAAGCCGGTCAACCCCTGGAATTTTCAGATGATCCTGTCCGAGCTTCGGACCCGCATGCCCATAAAGACCATCGGCATCGCCAACGTCAACACGCTGCCCCATGTGATCTACGCGGACATCGAAAAGGGCGCGGAAGGCGCCGCCATCGTCCCGGCGGAGAAGCTGATCATGGATCTCCGCGCGGTCAAGAGTAAGAATGAAATCAGGCTGATCCGTGAGGCCTGCCGCATCACGGAAGAGGCGGTCAAGTCCGCGGTGGCTTTTGCGAAGCCCGGCATGCGGGAGTGGGAACTGCAGGCGCATTGGATGGGCAAGGTCTTTGAAATGGGCGCGGAGGGCACCGGCTATCCGGTTTGGGTTACCTCTGGACCTACCACCTACCAGAGCCTTTGCAAATCCACCGACCGGGAACTGGCTATGAATTCGATGGTTCAGCTCTCGCTGGGCGCGAAGTACAACGGATACTGCGGCAACATTGGCCGCGCGCTGATCCTCGGCAAGCTTCCCGAGCGCCATATGGACATGATCCGCATCGCGCACGACTGTATGGACGAGACAATCGAAACCATGGGCCCCGGCGTTCCGTTTGCGCTGGTGTACGACAAGTTCCAGGCACGGCTGGCTAAGCACGGCCTGACCGGCACCTCCCTGTACGGCCCGGCCCATTCCACCGGCCTTCAGGAGTGCGAAGATCCATGGGTGGACAACCGCACCGCAAGGATTCTCCTGCCCGATATGGTCTTCAACATCGACATCTGGATTGCCGATCACACCCATGGCGTCCGCATTGAGGATTGCGTGCTCATCACCGAAACGGGCCTTGAGCAGCTGACCACCTGGCGCAGGGAGCCGATCGTCATCGGCTGAAAGGAAGCGGCCTATGGCTTCTATGGAGGATTACCGGGAGCGGCTTGTGGGGCTTGTGTCCGACCTGGTTCGCATCCCGACGGTCAACTTTCCGCCGGACGGCAATGAAGCACCCGGACAGGCGCGGCTTCGCGCCTTTTACGAGGCGCTGGGCCTTGAAATCGATCAGTTTTCTCCGGCGGACCTGAAGGAATACCCGGAAAACCCGGAATTCCTGCCCAGAAACCTGAATGGGCGAGAAAACCTGGTGGGCACGTGGCGGGGAACGGGCGGCGGCAAGTCGGTTCTGATTACCGGTCACATGGACGTGGTGCCCATCGAGCCGTTGCCCTGGACCGTGACACAACCCTTTGAGCCGAAGTTGCTAGATGGAAAGCTCTACGGACGGGGCAGTGCCGACATGAAGGGCGGCCTCGCCGCCGCCGCAATCGCCATCCGGATGCTGAAGGACGAAGGGTTTGCGCCCAGAGGCGACGTGATCCTGGAGAGCGTGGTGGACGAGGAATACGCAGGGGCCAACGGCACCATCGCCTCCCGTTTTCGCGGCCACAATGCTGATTTCGCCATCGTGCCGGAGGCCAGCGGCCTGGACATCTGCCCGGCCTGCGTGGGCGGAATGGTGTTTAAGCTGACCATGCGCGGCGTGGCGGGCATGCCCTACACGGGGGAAGAGATTCCGAACCTCGCCTATGATCTTGCCGACCTTCTGTGCCTGATCCGGGATTTCAGCGCATGGCGAATTGAAACCGCGCCCAAGCCCGAGTTGTGGGCGGGAACGGTGCAGGGCGCGCAGGTGGTGGTTACGAAAGTCAAGGCGGGAGAGGCCTATGAGAGCGGACAGCTGTCCGCGCCGATTGAAGCCTGGGTGGAACTGGTCATGCAATCCTATCCCGGCGAAAGTTTGGAGAAGCTGGAGCGGGAACTGAAGAAATTTATTCGCGCGCGCTTCCGCGCTGCGGATGAGTTGACCATTGAGCCGCAGTACCACTACTGCAGGCCGTCTTCAACCGATCCGGAGCATCCGGGCGTCCAGGCGCTGTCAACTGCGCTATCGTCCTATGAACCGGCGAAAGTGTGCGGCGCAATGTTCTCCTGTGACATGTTCGCGCTGACCGAGCTGGGCAAAATCCCGTCGGTCGTCTTCGGCCCTGTGGGCGGAAGGCTGCACGGGCCGGACGAGTGGGTGGACGTAAAGAGCCTGCTGGTCACCGCCCGGACGATGGCGGATTTCATCCGCAACTGGTGCGCGTGAGGGAAAATGCATGAACAGAATTGAAATTAAGGATGGGAAGCTGACCGCCTGCGTCTATCCGGATTACGGCGGCATGCTGGGCAGGCTGGTTCTGGAAGGCGTCGAGGTCCTGCATCTGAATGAGGCGCGTCTGCCGGAGGGCGCGGTGTTGGCGGGCGGAAACCCGGTTCTGTTTCCCTTCCCAAGCAGGACGGCGGACGACCGGTATACGCTGGACGGCAAGACCTACCGCATGCCCTTTCATGGGCTGGTGCGGGATTCTGCCTTCGGGGTGGAGGAAGTCACCGCCTCCGGCGTCACGCTTTTGCGCACCGGCTGCAGAGAATGGATGAGCGACTGTTATCCCTTTGATTTTGAGCTGCGGCTGACATACGCGCTGGAGAATGGCGCGTTGCGATTGACCACGCGGGTGAAAAACAGAAGTCAGCGGCCTATGCCCCACGCGTTCGGCTGGCATCCCTACTTTACCACCACCGGAAAATCGCGCGCGATCCTGAAAGCCAAAATGGGCTACTGTGAGCGTTGGGACGAGGCGGGGAAGACCCCGGTTTCGCCGGAGGCGGACCTTTCAATCCCTGCCGACTACGTATTCAGCGGCCGCATGGGCAGCATGGCGGAATTGATCTCGCCGGACGACGGCTATGGCGCGCGCATCCGCACGGCGGACGCATTCCAGGCGCTGGTCGCCTGCACGAAGTTTTCCGGCACCACCTGCGTGGAACCCTGGATGGGCCTGCCCAACGCCATCAACACCCGTGAGAAACTCCAGTGGGTTGCGCCGGGCGAGGAAGCGCTATACGACTGCTTTATCGAACCCTACCTGCTCGGGTGACATCGCAGTTTCGTATCAATGCGCCTGTTGAACTGGCGTTTTACCGACTCTCCGCGCGGGAACGTCGCGTTCCCGGGCATCCAATGTTTGTTTGACCGATTGGATTTTCAGAAAGCGGAGGAGACCGGATGGAGAAGCGCGTTCTGACGCAAAACCTCCTCATGTGCCTTTTGATCGCGGCGTTGGGCGCCTTGGCCACCTCGCTCTCCAGCCTTCTGGATCGAATGGCGGCCGCCATCGGCTTGGCGCCCGAACGGGTGGGCGTATTCATCTCGGTTTACATGGTCGGCTCCTGCCTGAGTGCTTTCTTTGGCGGTTCGCTGGCCGACCGGCTGGGCAAGCGCCGGGTGATCGCGGCGGGCGCGCTGCTGCTCGCACTGGGCCTGACCGGCGTCGCTGCCTCCGGCGGCGCGGCAATGACATTTGTCGGGCTGTTCGTGCTGGGCGTGGGCTTTGGCCCCACAGAATCGATGAGCAGCGCGCTTCTGACCGATGAAAACGGCGCACGTGCCACGTTGTGGATGAACCTTTCGCAGATTGGCTTTGGCGTCGGGGCCATTGCGGCCCCGGCGCTGGTGGCGTGGCACCTGGGGAGGGGCGGCCAGTATCCACAGGTGTTCTGGGTTTGCGCGGCCGGGTTTCTCGGCTTCTTTCTGGTGCTGGCTTCGGGTGTGCGGGGGAGGACGGCCAATGTCAACCCGGAGAGCGGCGTCAACAGCTTTCGGCTTTTGAAGGACAGGAAATTTCTATTATACGCCGTGCTGGTGTTCCTCTACATGGGGTACGAGTCGGTTGCGCCCGCCTATCTGAAGCAGCTCTTCCTTGAAAAGGGCGCGGGCGAGGAGACGGCGACGCTGACCATCTCGCTATTCTGGGCGGCGATGCTCCTGTGCCGGCTGATCGGCGCGTTTTTAAGCGGGAAGGAATTGTTCTCCGTCAAGTTTTTCACGATGTTTGTGATTGCGGGCATCGCTGTGACGCTGTTTGCGCGGAACAACGCCCTGCGCATCGCGGGTGTGCTTCTCTACGGCTTCGGCTGCGGCCCGGTGTGGACGATGATTTTCGTGCTCTCCGCCCGCGTTTTTCCAGACCGGTGCGGCGCGGCCTATGGCGTGATGATGCTGTTCTCCACCGCGGGCGGCGCGCTGTTCCCGGCGGTAATCGGCGCATGGGTGGCGAACACGCAGGTGACATTCCTCCTGTGCATCCTGATCGCCGCACTGGTCGTCGCGGGCTCCTTTTGGGCCGGGCGGCTGGAGAAAAGCCGGGTGTGGCGGCATAGCGCCCGGTTTTCCGGCGATTGATTAACTCAATGAAACCCCGTAAGCTAAGCCCCCGCGGGCGAAGTCTGCGGGGATTTTCACACAGAAAAATCGTTGTTCTTTTTCTGAAATAATGGTATGATTGCGGTATGAAACTGATTGAGACAAAAAATGCGGTCGGACACGTTTTGTGCCATGACCTGACGCGCATCGTGCGTGGAGAAATGAAGGGCCCGCAATTCAGGAAGGGCCATGTGGTAACTGCGGAAGACATCCCAATGCTTTTGTCGATGGGGAAGGATCATCTCTACGTGTGGTCGCTTGAGGAGGGCATGCTGCACGAGAATGACGCGGCGGCAAGGCTGGCGAAGATTCTGGCCGGTTCCGGCATGCGCCTGTCTGAACCCAGCGAGGGCAAGATCGAACTGACCGCCGAGCACGACGGGCTGTTTCGCGTAGATGCCGAGCGGCTCCTTGAGATCAATTCCATTGAAGGCGTGATGGCGGCAACCAGGCACGACCTGTTTCCGGTGCGTGCGGGCGACAAGCTGTGCGGCACCCGCGTGATCCCGCTGGTCATTGAAAAAGAGAAAATTGAAGAGGCGGAGCGCGCCGCGGGCGATTCTCCGGTGCTCTCCCTTTTGCCATACCGCCCGATGAAGGCGGGTGTCGTCGCCACCGGAAACGAGGTGTTTTACGGGCGCATTCAGGACACGTTCACGCCGGTGGTGGTGGAAAAACTGAAGACCTACGGCATCGAAGCGAGCTTCTTTGAGCGCTCGGATGATCATAAGGAAAACATCGTCAGCGCCATTGACTCGGTTCGCGCCCAGGGCGCGGAACTCGTTCTCTGCACCGGCGGCATGAGCGTTGACCCGGACGACAGGACGCCTGCCGCCATCCGCATGAGCGGCGCGCGCATCGTAACCTATGGCGCGCCGGTTCTGCCTGGCGCGATGTTCCTTCTGGGTTATTATGACGACGGGACGCCCGCGATGGGGCTTCCCGCCTGCGTGATGTACGCGGACGCGACGATCTTCGACATCATCCTGCCGCGCATCGCGGCGGGCCTGCGCGTCGATAAGGGGGATATCGCGCGGTTGGGGCCGGGCGGGCTGTGCCTGAACTGCAAGCCCTGCCGCTATCCGAACTGCAGCTTTGGGAAATTTGCCTGAGGAGGCGCGGGATGTACAAAGCCCTTGTGCTAACTGTCAGCGACCGCTGTTTCCGGGGCGAGCGGGCGGATGAATCGGGACCGGCCGTGCGGTCGATTTTGGAGGAAGCGGGCTTTCTCGTTTCCCGCGTTGCCGTGGTACCCGACGAGCAGCCCATGATCGAGTGCGCGCTGATTGAAGGCGCTTTGGAGGCCGATCTGATCGCGACCACCGGCGGCACCGGCTTTTCACCCCGGGATGTGACGCCCGAGGCGACGGCGGCGGTATGCGGACGCATGGCCCCCGGCATTCCGGAGGCAATGCGCGCGGCCAGCCTTGCGGTCACAAAACTTGCGATGCTCTCCCGGGCGGCGGCGGGCATCCGCGGCAACTGCCTGATTATCAACCTGCCTGGCAGCGTGCGCGCGGCCAGGGAAAACCTGGAGGCAGTCGTAACGGCACTGCCGCATGGCATCGACATGCTGCGGGGCGGCGACCACCCGAAATAGAAAACATGAAATCTCCGCGTTCGGCTCTTTGGTGACGGCGGACAGGCATGGAAGTGCCGGGAAAGCGCGCTGCCGCAGGACAGGCAATCGAGACGCAACGAATGAACCGGGTTCTGGAGGAATGAATGCTGGACCAACAGGGGCGCTCCGTCCAATACCTTCGGCTGTCGGTAACGGAGGCGTGCGACTACCGCTGCGCCTACTGCATGCCTTTGGGCGAGTTGGCGCGCGGGGGCAAGCGCCTGTCGGCGGCGGAATGCGTCGAAATTGCGCGGCAGGCGGCGGCCTGTGGCATTATTAAGGTGCGTCTGACCGGCGGGGAGCCGCTGGTTCGCGGAGACATTCTGGAAATCTGCCGGGGGATTTCCGGGATCGGCTGTATTGAAACATTGTGTATGACGACCAATGGCTCAAGACTGGCTTCAATTGCGGGCGCGCTGCGTGATGCGGGCGTTCGCCGCGTCAACATCTCGATTGACAGCCTGCAGTCCGAGCGCTACCGCGCAATTACCCATTGCGGGACGCTGCAAAACGCGCTGGACGGCCTCGACAAGGCGCTCTCGGTCGGGTTTGAGCAGGTCAAGGTCAACATGGTTCTGATGGGCGGCGTCAACGATGATGAAATCCCCAATTTTGTGGAACTCACCCGCGACCGGCCCATCGACGTGCGTTTCATTGAGTTGATGCCCATCGGCCCCAGCGCCGCTTGGCCGAAGGAGCGGTTTGTACCGGCAAGTGCGGTGCTTGCGCGCTGCCCGGAGCTTTTGCCTATCGGGCGGGCCGGGGTCTCGGAACAATACCGCGCGTCCGGCCATTTGGGTGCGGTCGGGCTGATTCGCCCGATTTCCGGCTGCTTCTGCGGGACTTGCGACCGCATCCGCGTAACGGCGGACGGCATGCTCAAGCCTTGCCTGCACGGGCGGGAGGAAATTTCACTGAAGAGGCTGACGGGCGAGGCGCTCCGGGCACAGATCGAGCGGGGAATCCTCTCAAAACCCCGCGCTCACGCGCTGAACGAGGGTGCGAGCCAGTCGGCAAGGCCGATGAACGCGATCGGGGGATGAACGTGGACAATTCTTTGACCCACATCGGCGCGCAGGGGCGCGCCAGGATGGTGGACGTAACGGAAAAAACGCCTTCCGTCCGGGAGGCGCAGGCTGAAGCATTTGTCGAAATGGCTACAGAGACATTGAAACTGGTGCTGGCCGGAGGCATCGCAAAGGGCGACGTGCTGGCCGTTGCGCAGGTGGCGGGCATCATGGCGGCAAAGCGCACCCATGAGTTGATCCCCATGTGCCATCCGCTCATGCT
>CALGYL010000264.1 GCA_937934775.1 uncultured Clostridia bacterium | reverse complement strand
GTCCACCACCTGAATGCGCTCGGGGGCCAGGTCACGCGCGGCCATGCTGGCGTTGCCGAATGTGCCGCTCAGGCGGGAGGAGATGGTCAGGCACAGGATATCCGCGCCGGACTCCAGAATCTCCAGAAACTCGCCCATAAACGACGCGTAGCTAGCCTGGGACGTGCGAAGCCGCTCCATGTTGGCGTCCACCAGGTGCTCGTAGTCGCCGTTGCTTTCCATATAGCTTTCCCAAAGCGTCTGCTGCCCTGACAGGCTATAGGTCATCGGCACCACGGTGACATTAAGCGCCTCCGCTTCCTCCCTGAACAGGTGGGCCGAGCTGTCTGTCACGATCGCGATCATAGCGCCTGTCCTCCGATGATTCTGAATTTGCCGTACCGCTGATCGGCCAGCGCCTCGGCGTCCATCGCCGCATATTTCGACACCGCATCCGACAGCGCGCACTTTATTCGTTCGTTGAGCGAAGCATTTTCTCCTTCTTCAAACACGCGTTCCACCACGCCCATTTTCAGAAGATCCTGCGCGGTCAGCTTCAGGCACTCGCAGGCTTCCTTGACGCGCTTTGCGTCCTTCCAGATGATGGATGCCGCGCCCTCCGGCGAGATCACCGAATACACGGCGTTCTCCAGCATCCACACCTCATTGGCCGCGGCCAGCGCCAGCGCGCCGCCGGAGCCGCCCTCGCCGATGATTACGGAAATCACCGGCACCTTGAGCCCCATCAGCGTCGAGATGCTCTCGGCGATGGCCGGGCCCTGCCCACGCTCTTCCGCGCCCAGGCCGCAGTAAGCGCCCGCCGTGTCCACAAAACAGATCACGGGCCTTTGAAACTTCTCCGCCAGCAAAAAGTGCCGGATGGCTTTATGATACCCTTCCGGATGGGCGGAGCCGAAATTTCTCTTGACCCGCTCCTGGGTGTCGCGCCCCTTTTCGATGCCGATTACCGTCACCGCCCGGCCGTTCAGCCGTGCAATGCCCGCCACAATCGCCCGGTCATCGGCAAATCGACGGTCACCGTGCAACTCCACAAAATCGGTAAACAGCGCGTGAATGTAGTCCATTGAGGTCTGGCGGCCCTTGGCCCTGGCCGCCTGTACACGGCTGTATGCTTCCATCAGGCCACCCCCTGGTGCAGCAAAAGCAGGCGGGAGAGCAGGCTTTTCAGCTCCCGCCGGTCACTGATGATGTCGACAAAGCCTTTTTCCAGCTGGAATTCGGCCCGTTGGAAACCCGCGGGCAGCTTCTGGCGGATGGTTTGCTCGATCACCCGGGGCCCGGCAAAGCCGATCAGCGCTTTGGGCTCGGCGATCAGGATGTCCCCCAGCGTCGCAAAGCTGGCGTCCACGCCACCGGTGGTGGGATCGGTCAGCACCGCGATGTAGAGAAGACCCGCCCGGCTGTGGCGCTCCACCGCGCCGGAGGTCTTGGCCATCTGCATCAGGGAGAGAATTCCTTCCTGCACCCTGGCCCCACCCGACAGCGTGAAGCCGATTACCGGGAGCTTTCGTTCCGTGGCCATCTCGAAGAGCCGTGTCACCTTCTCGCCCAGCGCGGTGCCCATCGAACCCATCATGAAGTTGGGGTCCATAGCGAAAATCGCGAAGGGCTGGCCGTCGATGGCCGCAGTGCCCGTCACCACACCCTCCATTTCGCCGCTTGCCGCCTTGGCTTTCTCCAGCTTCTCGTCATACTCCGGAAAACCCAGGTGATTCGTGGAGGTGATCGAGTGATCAATCTCCTCGAAGCTGCCCGGGTCCACGGTGATGGCGATGCGCCTGCGGGCGGAAAGCCGCGTGTGGGCGCCGCAGCGACGGCACACGCCCAGCGACTCTTCCATCTCGGCCGCCGTAACGCGGCTCTTGCAGCCGGGGCATTCGCTCAGCGCGCCAGCCGTCTTGTTCTCGCCTTCCAGCGAGTTCTTTGGCTTGCCAAAGAGATATTTGGGCAGCATTTATCTGGCCTCCAAGAAAGATGTGGTATAGCTTCCGTCGGCGAAGGCGTCCTCGCAGATCAGGTCCTGTTGCAGTTCCCCGGTGTGTTCGATGCCCTCAATGACCATCTCGCACAGCGCGGCGCGCATCTTGCGGATCGCCTCCTGCCGCGTGGCGGCAAAGACGATCAGCTTTCCGACCATGGAATCATAGTAGGGCGGCATCTGATAGCCCTGATACAGCGCCGTGTCGAAGCGAACCCACGGTCCGCCGGGGATGTGCAGAAGTTCGATCTTACCGCAGCAGGGCCGGAAGTTTTCCGTCGGATTCTCAGCGTTGATGCGGCACTCGATGGCGTGGCCGCGAAGCCGCACATCGCTTTGAGAAAAGGGCAGCGGCACGCCGGCCGCAACGCGGATTTGCCACTTCACCAGATCGTACCCGGACACCATCTCTGTCACCGGGTGTTCCACTTGCAGGCGGGTGTTCATTTCCATGAAGTAGAACTGCCCGGACCGGGTCAGGAGAAATTCAATGGTGCCCAGCCCTTCGTAGCCTACAGCCTGCGCGGCCTTGGTCGCCGCGCGGGTCAGTTCCTCCCGAAGGCCGGGGGATACGGTGGGCGCGGGGCTTTCTTCGATCAGTTTCTGGTGCTTGCGCTGAACGGAGCAATCCCGCTCGCCCAGACACACCACGTTTCCCTCCTGATCGCCCAGCACCTGTACCTCGATGTGCTTGACATCCGTCAGGTACTTTTCCAGATACACGCCGTCGTCTCCAAAAGCGCCGCGGGCTTCCGCCTGCGCCGCCTGAAACGCGCGCTCCACATCTTCCATCTTCTGAACCAGCCGGATGCCGCGTCCGCCGCCGCCCGCCCGCGCCTTGATCAGGACCGGAAGTCCCGCCTGCTCTGCTTCAAGGCGAGCCTGCTGCGCGTCCTTTAGCAGATCGCAGCCGGGCACCACCGGAACACCGGCGGTCCGCATCGTGCGGCGCGCCTCGTCCTTGTCGCCCATGCGGCGGATGGTGTCAGCCGACGGGCCGATAAACTTGATGTGCTGCGCTTCGCAGCGGCTGGCGAATGCCGCGTTTTCGGACAAAAGGCCGTAGCCGGGATGGATCGCTTTCGCGCCGGTCACCAGCGCGGCCGACAGAATGCGGTCCATATTCAGGTAGCTGTCACGGGCGGGCGGCGGGCCGATGCACACGCTCTCGTCGGCCAGCGACACGTGCAGCGCGTCGCGGTCTGCTTCGGAGAAGACGGCAACCGTCAGGATGCCCATCTCCTTGCAGGCGCGGATCACGCGCACCGCGATTTCGCCCCGGTTCGCGATCAGAATTTTCGGAAACACGATTCATCCTCCTGAGAGGGCATTCCTGCGGAATGCACAGAGTATTGCCGCGCCGTTCGGACTTTCAAATCGCTCCCGGAGGCCAATGCGCCGGGAGCGTGGCAGCGAAAGCATACCGCGAGCCGTCCGGAAATTCAAGGAAATCCAGGCTCGCGCAAATTTCTATTGTTGCGAAAAGACGCGGCCGGTTTTCTACGCCACGATAAACGTGAATTCGCCGGACGCGCACAGTTCGCCGCCCACGCGCGCCTCGCCGGAGACCACGAACACGTTCATCTTGCTGCGTAAAAGGGTCGACCGGGTTTCCACCAGGTCGCCGGGCTTGACCACGCGGCGGAAGCGGGTCTTGTCGATGCCCGCGTACATAGGCGTACCGGAGCCGATGGCATCTCCGAAAAGGATGCAGGAAGCCTGCGCGATCAACTCGCACAATACCACACCCGGCACCACCGGATTGCCAGGAAAGTGGCCGTCTAAAAACCACTCGTCGCCGCGTACCTGGTATTTTCCGCATGCCGCCCCGGACTCGTCCAGAAACGCCTCGTCCACCAGCAGCATTTTGCCGCGATGCGGCAGAACTTTTTCAATTTCCTGTCGATTCATGGCGTACCTCAGTACAGCTTGAACAGCGTCTGGCCGTACTCGACCACCGCGCCGTTCGAAACGCAGATGTCCACTATTTCCCCGTCATGGGTGGCGGTAATCTCATTCATCAACTTCATCGCCTCGACAATGCACAGCACGTCGCCTTTTTTGACCTTGTCACCCACCTTGACGAAGGCTTCCGCGTCAGGCGACTGCGCGCCATAAAACACGCCCACCAGCGGCGATTTGACTTCAATGATGTCGTTAAAGTCCACACCCACATCCTGCGGCTTCTCAACCGGCTCCGCAGGTTGGGTAAGCATCACCGGCACCGACGCGACCGGAACAATCGGCGCATTCGGGGCGGCGCATTCCAGCTTAACGTGGTATTCTCCCTCGGTCACCTCAATGGCGCTCAGGCCGTTCTGCCTGAGAATCTGCGCCAGTTCCCGAATCTGCCTGACGTTCATGCGCACCTCCTGATGGCGAGAACCCCGTTGTGGCCGCCAAAGCCCAGCGAAATCGACAGCGCCATCCGGATGTCCGCGCTACGCGCAACGTTGGGCACATAGTCGAGGTCGCATTCGGGGTCGGGTTGTTCCAGATGGATGGTGGGCGGGACGACCCCCGCGTTCAAAGCCAGCGTGGAGGCGATCAGTTCCACCGCCCCCGCCGCGCCCAGCATATGACCGGTCATGGACTTGGTGGAGGAGATGAGCGCGGCATGCGCCGCCTCAACGCCCAGCGCATTTTTGATGGCCAGGGTTTCCAGCTTGTCGTTAAGCGGTGTGCCGGTTCCGTGGGCGTTGATGTACAGAAGCCCTTCGATACCGCCCGCCTCCCGCAGCGCCTGCTCGATGGCCCGCGTCCCGCCGACCGCCTCCGGATGGGGCGCGGTGATGTGATAAGCGTCGCAGGTATTTCCGTAGCCAATGATTTCGCCCAGAATCTTCGCGCCGCGGGCCTTCGCGCCTTCGTAAGTCTCCAATACCACGATGCCCGCGCCCTCGCCCATCACAAAGCCGGTTCTGCGCTTGTCAAAGGGCAGCGACGCGCGCTCCGGGTCGTCGGTTTCGCACAGCGCCTTGCAGCTGATGAAGCCCGCGACGCCCAGCGGCTCGACGGTGGCCTCCGAGCCGCCCGCAATGATGGCGTCGGCGTAGCCGTGCTTGATGGCGCGGTATGCCTCGCCAATCGAGTTGGTGGAGGTTGCGCAGGCGGTGACCACCGGAAGCGACGGCCCCTGCGCGTTGTATTTGATGGCGATGTTGCCGGCGGCGATGTTGCCGATCATCATCGGGATGTACAGCGGCGAAACGCGGCCCGGGCCGCGGGTCAGAAGCTTTTCCGTCTCCTGGACAAAGGTGTGCATGCCGCCGATGCCGCTGCCCACGTAGACGCCAAGCCGCTCCGGGGAAACCTGACCCAGAATGCCGCTGTCCGCCACCGCCTGCTGCGCTGCCGCCATCGCGAACTGCGTGAACAGATCCATCCGCCGCGCC
>CALGYL010000263.1 GCA_937934775.1 uncultured Clostridia bacterium | reverse complement strand
TCCCCGAAAGAACTCCGTACTGCGTCAACACGTCCGTTGTGATGATGTTCGTCGCGGACGAATAGGTCACGCCGCCGATGGTCAGTCGGAACTCTACGATGGTCGCGCCATAGACCGACGCCGCCGTGATCGTGCATTTTGTCCAGCTGCGGTTTTGCACATATACGCCAATTGTATCGCCCGCGGGGTTCTGTAGCGTGAATGGCGCTGAAGAGATCGTCGGCACATAGGACGCCGGCACGTTCAGCGAAAACGTCAATGTGCGCGATGACTGCAGGACGCCGCTCAGATAGTTCTCCAGCGTGAGCGTGACGTCGCCCACCATATCGGTCGTGATCTGATTAGCAAGCGCAGCGTCGGGCGTCCAATTGACTGTCGCCCCTGCCGCAACACCGGTGGCGAGCACGCCGGTCGCCGCCCCGATGGAGTACGACAGGTTGTGCGTCAGTCCGCTGCCCGCGTTCCCGACCGTCAGGGTCGATTGCACGCCGATGGTGAACTGATCGCCCGGCACGGTAACCGACGAGTCCTCGTACTCGATAACCAACCGAGGCGAAGAGCTGCCCGTCCCGCCGTTGAATTCTGTATAGCTGTTCGAACCGCTGCCGTGCTGTACATGCAGGTACCATGTGCCGGTGTACCCCTGCAGGATGTCCTTGTACGCCGTCAGGCTCCACGATTTCGTGCCTGTGCCGGATGCGACAGAGAAGTCCGCCTTCCAGTCCTGCGTCCCCTTCGATCCCCACGCGTTCGACGTGCTGCTGCCGAACTGCAGGACGTGCGTCGAGTAACTGTCGGTTCGGTTCATCTTGAACGTGATGGACTTGACCGCCCACGTCGGGTTCAGCGCCGGGAAGCCGACGTAGCCGTAATAGGTGGAAGTTCCGCTCTTGCCAACCTTGAGCGATGCGGTGGACGAGTTGAACGACGAATCGCCCCATCGCGGCCCTGTGCTGGTTGGGATCGTTACTGATGGCATCTATTGATCACGCCTTCCTGCAAGTGATGTTCCCGGTCGCCGCCTGGTATTCCAGCAAGCCCGCGCCCAGCAGAAGCTTCGGCGATTGGGAAGAGGTTCCGATCTGCAGCGTCGGCGAAGTGATGGTCTTGAGCACGCCAAAGACCGCCATCAGCACAGCCGCGGCATCCTTGCCTTTCCAGAACTCAAGCTGCTCCAACGCAAGACGCGTCCAAAGATCGCCGCCCTTGTTGGAGATCGTAAGGCCCTCAGCCCCGAACGTCAGGGAACTGGCGATGCTGTCCCAGGTGGCTTGTGATGTGGAAGACGCAAAGTTGGTTAGCGCCCCGGCCGCGTCCATCAGATCGTTGAAGGCATCGTTGTTGATCGTGCCGTTCTGCAGCGCCTCTATCAAGCCCTGAATCGCCAGATTGTCCACCACGACCTCCCAGCCCGGAAGGGAAGCGCGGTAGACCTTCAGTGCATTGGTGGTGGTGTTCCGCCAGAGCATCCCATCGACCGGATTCACAGGCTCGGTCGCCTGAGCGATGATGTCGGTCAGGTCCGATATCGTGAACTGTGCACTTGTGATCGCCATCACGATACCTCGCAGGTGAACGTGGTCTTCACAGTCACAACGTCCCCGTCAATGTAGATCACTTTGCCAGTGGCGAACGCAGCGCCGCCGTCCAGCGCGTTCCCGTCCTTGTCGCGACGGTACCAGGTATAGGTCCGGGCGTGCTTGTAAGTGACGTCTGCGGTCACATCCACCCAGGCAGAGCCGGAATAGCGCATCAGCGCCATCTGGGGCGTCGTCGTGGTGATTTTATAGTAGAAATCCCCTGTTCCGGGTGAGGAGGGAGCCGTGGCAGAAAAGATCACCGACTTGAGCGCGTCAGTCTCCGCCCCGTTCTGCCACAATCGGCAAATCAGGCAGGAGGTGCCGACGGTGTTCTTGAACACACTGCCGCCGGTACTTTCAATGGCGGCCTGGTAGTTCTCGGTCTTGTCTGTCAGGGTAATGGTATCGGTATAGGTCTTGCCGCCGTAGGTCATGGTGCACTGGTAAGCCTGAATGCCGACCACATCCGAGCCGCTCACGCTGAGGGTGGACGCCGTTTGCCCGGAGATCGTGGCCCAGGAGCCAGTGGTGTACTTCTTCCAGACATAGGTCGCGCCTGAGGAGATGACGGTGGCCCCATCGTAGGCAGCGGTTGCCAGGGTCAACGTTCCCGACTGATTCTGGAACACCGCACCATT
>CALGYL010000262.1 GCA_937934775.1 uncultured Clostridia bacterium | reverse complement strand
CCGGCTGAATCGGACGCTCTCCGCGGAATAATCGATCCCATCCACAAAGCCGCGCGGACACATGCGCATCAGCCTTGTGATGTTCGCACCGCCGCCGCAGCCAATATCCAGCGCCCGTGCATCCTGTGCGGGATGAACCAGCGAAAGTCCCCAGGTCGAAATCGGCGTATGGCCGCCGTTCATGCCGCGCAGCATAAACCATCCAGGGATGCCGTCCGGCTTGCGCGCATTTTTCAGATAGCGCCTGATCATATTGTCCCCTCCATCGAACCGGTATTTCCAGGTGTAAGGATTGGTTCTGCCTTGGCTCGCCTCGGCCTGGCGGATAAGCTTCGCCCGCGCCTTCGGGGAATACGCGTCCCGCCTTTTGAGGATGGCCATCATCAACGCGCATCCCGACATGGCTTCGCGGTAATATGCCGTGACCACGCGAAGATCCGGTTTTTCCCTCAAACTACGGTATACAACCGCCAGCATCGCGGCGCTGAGGATGTTGACGAGAAAGCGTTCGTCGCGGTCAAATGCGGGAATTCCACCCAGAATCGCCCGGTAGTCCCGCTTCGAGCGCCGCATGACTGCTCCCGGGTTCTCATCCGTCACCAGCGAAAGCTGTTTTGGAACGCCCCGCAGAAAACGGCCCACATGCCTCTCGGAGGCGATCGCGGAAGGCGCAAAGGCCGAAGCGACCGCCGTCGCGGACATTACGGCCGCGGCTGCGGCGGAGTGCGACAAGCTCATGCTCGGATGCCCCGCGATGGGTGCCGAGGAATTGGAGGAAAGCGAATTCGAACCCTTCTTCCGCGAACTGGAGGAACGTCTGTCCGGAAAACCCGTCGCGCTGTTCGGTTCTTACGGATGGGGAGACGGCGAGTGGATGCGGGAATGGGAGAACCGGGCAAAAAGCGCCGGCGCAAACCTGTTCGAAGAGGGATTGATCGTCAACGAAATCCCCGACGAGGCCGCGCTTGAGGATTGCCGCGGCTTTGGCAAGCGGTTCACAGTGTCATAGGCCGCCAGGCCACACCGGATCCAGTGTTGCGGAAAGCGCGTTTGATACCCGTATGCGCTTTCCGCAACACCTTTGTGCTTTATGGAGTTTCAGCAGCGCAAAACGCGGCCGGATTAGCCGGATTCCACGGCGATACCGACGGAATCCTGCAATCGCATGACTTTGTTCAGCATACTCGCCAAGGCTTCGTCGGGCAATGCGCCGATCAGCAGAACCGCGGCGGCGCCGGCATCTGCCAGGGAAAGGTCGTACTCGCCGGCAAAATGCAGCGCGATGTTCTCCTTCTGAATTCCCAGCCGCCGAGCGGTTTCCCGGCCTTTGTCCGTCAGGGAAATACCGCCGTACCGCTTCTTGTCGATCATGCCCAATCCCTGAAGAAACCCCACCGTCCTGTGGGCAGAGGGCTTTGAGATGCCCAACAGGTTAGCCGCGTTTTTTGAGGTCACCGCTTCGTTTGCCTCTGCAAGCGAGACGATCGCTAGAAGGCAGCGTATCTGTGAAGTGGTCATCGATGATTCTCCTCACGCAAAGTACGGAGCGGGGCGCGGCTGATCCCGTGCTCCGCTCCGGGTTGATCAGTGTCCGCAATTGCTCCGGCAATGCAAACAATCCCCGCCGCAGCCGCCCTTCCCCGCCTTGTTGTCGCGAATCATCTTCCAAATAATGGCCGCGACGAGGATCACGAGGATCCCGCCAACAATCCACGTTGTCATTTACGCACCCACCTTTACATTGGTCGTCAAATGCTGCTCGTCATAACGGTTCTTGCGCGCCATCAGGTAGATGACAAGCACCAGAAGGATCAGCGCGGCCACCGTGCCCGCCCCGAAGATCCCGGACCCAAGCAGCAGGCCAAGCTGGTAGACGATCAGCGCGACCATATACGCGAACACGCACTGATAGCCGATCGCGAACCAGGTCCACTTCGCGCTGTTCATCTCCCGCTTGATCGCGCCCATCGCCGCGAAGCAGGGCGCGCACAGGAGGTTGAACAGCAGGAAGGAGAACGCGGCCAGCGGCCCGTGCCCGTTGCCGCTCTCAGCGAAGGCGGTCGCGATGGGCGACAGCCCCACTTCGATCTCCTCGTCCGATCCCTCGTCCAGCAGCGCGGCGGCGGCGTCCCCGCCCTCGTCGTCCACAACGCCGTACAGTACGCCGAACACGCCGACGACTTCTTCCTTCGCGACAAGCCCCATCACGGTCGCCACGGTGGACTGCCAGTTCCCAAAGCCCAGCGGCGAAAACACCGGCGCGACGGCGGAGCCGATCTTGCCCAGCATGCTTTCGTCCATGTCCTCGACCGCCCCGAACACCATCGGCGCGTCCTCCGCGGACTGGACGGTTTCAGTCGTAGCAGCCGCATCCTCGGCTGCTTCCGCCGGCGCGGGCGCCCAACCGTAGCCGGAGGTGAACCAAATGAAGATGCTCGCCACCACGACGACGGTGCCCGCGCGCTTGATGAAGCTCCAGCCCCGCTCCCACATGCTGTGCAGCACGTTTTTCACGGACGGCGCGTGGTACGCGGGCAGTTCCATGACAAACGGCGCGGGATCGCCCGCGAAGGCTTTCGTCTTTTTGAGCATAATGCCGCTCACGACCACCGCCGCGACGCCGATGAAGTATGCCGCCGTGGCGACCCAGCCCGCGTTGTGGAACAGCGCGCCCGCGATCAGCGCCACGATCGGCATCTTCGCGCCGCAGGGGATGAAGGTCGTGGTCATGATGGTCATCTTGCGGTCCCGGTCGTTTTCGATGGTGCGGGAGGCCATGATGCCCGGCACGCCGCAGCCGGAGGAGATCAGCATCGGAATAAACGACTTGCCCGACAGCCCGAATTTCCGGAACACGCGGTCCATGATGAACGCGACGCGCGCCATGTACCCTACGTCCTCCAGGATCGCCAGCATGATGAACAAGACCAGCATCTGCGGCACGAAGCCGATCACCGCGCCGACGCCGCCGATGATGCCGTCGCCGATGAGGCCAACCAGCCAGCCCGCGGTGCCGATATTCGTCAGCCAGTCGACCACGGGCGTCTGTATCCACGCGCCGACGAAGGTATCGTTGGTAAAGTCGGTCACGATGGTTCCAACCGAGGTCACGGAGATGTAGTAAACCAGGTACATGATGAGCGCAAAGATCGGCAGCGCCGCGATGCGGTTGGTGACGACGCGGTCAATCTTGTCCGAAGCCGTCAGCGCGCCCTTGGCCTTGCCCTTTTTGACGCAGGCGGAGACGAGCCGGCTGATATAGGCGTAGCGCTGATTGGTGATGATGGATTCCGCGTCGTCGTCCATCTCCAGTTCGCAGCCCTTGACCGTCTCTTCAACGGCCTCAAGGATGCCCTTTGGGAGATGGAGCTCGGCGATGACCTTTTCATCGCGTTCGAACAGCTTGATCGCGTACCAGCGGGACAGATGCGCTTCGACGATGCCCCCCTGATGCACGCTGCCGTCCGCGTGGTGGTGGTGGACGGGCTCCTCGCCGTTTTTGTGGGTGATCAGGTCCTCAATGTGCGCCAGCGCGTGCTCCACGCTGCCGGTGAACACGTGCGGCTGCTCCGCGCGGACGCCCTTTTTGGCCAGCGCCGCAGCTTTTTTCGCCACCTCCATCGAGCCTTCCGACCGAAGCGCGGAGGTCTCCACCACCTCGCAGCCCAGCGCCTCGGCCAGCTTTTTCAGATGGACTGTGTCGCCGTTTTTGCGGGTCACGTCGATCATGTTCAGCGCGATCACCATCGGGATCCCCAACTCCGCAAGCTGCGTCGTCAGATACAGGTTGCGCTCGATGTTAGTGGCGTCGACGATGTTGATGATCGCGTCCGGCTTTTCATTCACCAGATAGCCCCGCGCCACGACTTCTTCCAGTGTGTAGGGCGAGAGACTGTAGATGCCGGGAAGATCCTGAATGATCACGTCCGGCGCGCCCTTGAGCCGGCCCTCTTTTTTCTCCACCGTCACGCCCGGCCAGTTGCCCACGTATTGGTTGCTGCCGGTTAGGTCGTTGAACATGGTGGTCTTGCCGCTGTTCGGGTTTCCCGCCAGCGCGATCTTGATTGCCATAGGGGTTCCTCCTCCGTCAGAAATTAGACAAAGCTAACACATGCGTAAAAAAGAAACGGTGACCCGCGCTATCTGACCTCCACCATTTCCGCGTCCCCTTTGCGAACGGAAAGCTCGTAACCCCGCACCGTAAGCTCAATGGGGTCGCCCAGCGGCGCCACCTTGCGCACGATGACCTCCGTCCCCTTCGTCAAGCCCATGTCCATGAAGCGGCGCCGAAGCGCGCCCTCGCCGTGCAGCTTTTCGATCACCGCGGAGTCGCCGATCTTTATGTCCCGAAGCGTTTTCATGAAACACCCTCCTTATCAGATCATGATGCGCATTGCCATCGTCCTGTCCAGTGCCACGCGGCAGTCCTTGATGGACAGGATCATGTTCCCGCCGATTTCACTGACGACGCGAACTTCCTCGCCGACGACAAAACCCAGTTCCGCGAGGCGCTGGCGAACGTCGTCCCTGCCCGTAATCTTCCGAATAATGTTGACGTCGCCCACTTTCGCCATACCCAAAGGCATCATAGGTACCTCCCGCCGATAATAAGACCCCGTCCGAGCGGTTTCACTGGTCTCTTCTACCCACCTTACGCGCCAGCGCTAACGCCATATCGCTTCGCAATGAAACCCGATTCCGTGCCCCCTTTACGAGCCTCCTTCCGAAGGGATGCCGCACGAATTACCGTGTCTTCGAAGACAGCAGGCAGTTAGGAGCTTCTAACTTCTATTGATGTTAGCAGTCACTAACCATATTGTCAATCCCATTCGCTGTATTACCGGAAATCTTAATATTTTCTCAGATGATCCCTATGTTTCATCCTCACATGCGCTTATACCAATGCGAAATAATAATGTATCCAAAGTATCGAGGGATTTTCGATGCAGAACTAGGAGCTGGAGCGAGGCGTAGCAGCGCTACGCCAACGCGGAGAGCGACATAGTGCTGCGCGAAAAGCACCGACGCAACGATGCGTTAATGTTTCAAGTTGGTATTATACAATCCATTCAGCCATACAGAGTCCGTCCAAATGGATTTTTTACGGCTGAATGGAGTTGTATTTGCCGCGATCATCTGATACGATAGGGGTGCGGGATGCTGCGCAGGTCTATTTTGTACCCATGAGTTAGCATAGACTAACAGCAAAAACAGGAGGCGGCTTATGAACGAGAGGCTGGAAACAAAGGACCTGATCAACATCGGCATCTTCACGGCGATCTATTTTGTGGTGTTCTTCGCCACCGGCATGCTGGGCTACATCCCCGTGATGATGCTGGCGCTGCCGTTTCTCTGTCCGCTGGTGGCGGGCATCCCCTTCATGCTGTTCCTGACGCGGGTAAGAAAATTCGGCATGGTGACCATTATGGGGATCCTTCTGAGCCTTCTGATGGTTCTGACGGGCCATCCCTGGGTGGTATTGCCTTTCGCCATCGCCGTGGCGGTAGCCGGCGATCTGATACTCAAATCCGGCGGATACAGGAACTGGGGTTCCATCCGGATGGGTTACGCCGTGGTCAGTCAGTGGATGACGGGGTTGATGGCGCCGTTCTTTTTCATGCGGGAATCGTACTTCGCAGGCATTCGGGAAGGCTACGGCGACACCTACGCGGACACGCTGATGGCGCTGACACCCACCTGGGTATTTGGCCTCGTCATTGTGCTGGTCGTACTGGGCGCGCTGGCCGGGGCGCAGCTTGGCAAGGCGGCGCTGAAAAAGCACTTCCAGCGGGCGGGGATCGCGTAGATGGACGCGGTTTTGACATCGGGTGACCGGCGCGGCGCGTTCCGGCTGGACCCCAGAACCAAGATGGCGATGACGCTCGTCATCAGCATTGTGATGATGAGCGGCGGCTTCGCGGGCGCGTCCCGCTATGTGCGGCCAATCCTTTCGCTCTTGCCGCTGGGCTTGCTGTTTTCGGAAAAACGCTATCGCCAATCGCTTTCCTATGCAATCTTTCTCGCGGTCGCTATGGGCGTGGAAACCTTTCTGATCGCACAGACGCAGGGCGCGCTGAACCTGATCCTGGTCATCTTCTCGGGGCTGATCTCGCGCTTTGTACCGGGACTTGTGATGGGGTATTACCTGGTCACGACCACCCGAATCAGCGAACTGATCGCGGCGCTGGAGCGGATGCGCTTCCCCCGGCAGGTCGTGATTCCTTTTGCCGTGATGATGCGCTTTTTCCCGACCGTCGCCGAGGAGAATCGCGCCATATCCGACGCCATGCGCCTGCGCGGCATCCGTCTGGGCGGGAAGAACGCGGGGGCGCTCCTCGAATACCGGATTGTACCACTCCTCATGGGCACGGTGAAAACCGGAGAAGAGCTGTCCGCGGCGGCGCTCACGCGGGGGCTCGGCAACCCCGTCCGGCGCACCAACCTGTGTGATCTGCGCCTGACCGGCATGGACATCATGCTTCTTGTTTTGACGTTTGCCTCCTTCGCCGCCTTCCTGTTATTCTGAGGGGAGTCCGCTATGATCGCGCTGAAAAACGTATCCTTCGCCTATGAAAACGCCCGCGCCGGGGAAGGGCTTCATGACATTTGCCTCACCGTCCGCGCGGGCGAGGCGGTGCTTTTGTGCGGGGAGTCCGGCTGCGGCAAAACCACGCTGACCCGGCTGATCAACGGGCTGATCCCTCATTACCATCCCGGCGTCCTTTCAGGCCAGGTGTTGGTTTCCGGGAAGGACGCCTCAACCCTTCCGATGCACGAAACCGCCCAACTGGTGGGGTCGGTGTTCCAAAACCCGAAGAGCCAGTTCTTAAACGTGGATTCCACCAGCGAGCTGGCCTTCGCGCTGGAAAACATGGGCATGCCGCCGGAGGAGATCCGCGCGCGGGTCGGCGAGACCGCACATGCGCTGAAGCTTACAGAACTACTGGATCGAAGCGTTTTCAAGCTGTCCGGCGGGCAGAAGCAGAAACTGGCGTGCGGGTCGGTCGCGGCGCTGGAACCCCCGGTATTTGTTCTGGACGAACCCTCCTCAAACCTGGACAGCGCCTCCATCCGCGATCTGCGCCATATACTCGCGCTCTGGAAGGGGCAGGGCCGGACGATCGTCGTGGCCGAGCACCGGCTGCATTACTTAAGAGGCATCGTCGACCGGGTACTCTTCATGCGGCAAGGCCGGATTGAAAGGGAGTACTCGGCGGGGGAATTCTTCGCTCTGCGAAGTGAAGTGCGCGAGGCAATGGGGCTTCGCGCGCCGTCGCTTGAGGGTCTTCAGGCGAGCGCGCGGCAAACGATCCCGCTGGGTGGGGAAATTGAGCTATCCAAATTTTACTTCCGCTACCCGCGCTGCCCGTTGGCCTTGGACATGTCTCGCCTAAATATTCCCAAGGGCGCGGTGATCGCGGTAATCGGCAGAAACGGCGCGGGAAAGTCCACCTTTGCACGCTGCCTTTCGGGCCTTGAGAAGAAGTGCCCCGGCGCGATGCGCTATGGGGAACGCGTCATGGACGCAAGGGCACGCCTCAAGGCCTGCTACATGGTAATGCAGGACACCGGTCGCCAACTCTTCACCGAAAGCGTATTGGACGAGGTGCTTTTATCGATGGAGGAGCCGGACGCGACGGAAGCCGAGTCGATTCTCGTGGCGCTGGATCTTTTTACTTTGAAAGAATTACACCCCATGTCGCTCTCCGGCGGACAGAAGCAGCGCGTGGCCATCGCCACCGCGGTGGCTTCAAAGCGGGACGTCATCCTGCTGGACGAACCGACCAGCGGGTTGGATTTCAGGCACATGCAAAGCGTGGCGGCGATTCTAAAACGCCTCGCGGCGGAGGGGCGCACGCTGCTGGTCATCACCCACGACCCGGAAATGATCCTCTCCTGCTGCACGCACGCGCTGCATTTGAAATTGGGTCGGGCGGAAGCGGTCTACCCCCTTGATCCGGAGGGCGTCAGGAGGATGCTCTCGTTCTTCCTGGACATAGAAAGCGATTGCGAAAGGACGGTGTAGCGTGGGCATTTACCAATCCGCGCATCTCGGTGAGAACGTGACCCTGGTCTGCCGGGACGACCGCTGCGCGGTGTACCGGCTGGAAGACGAAACCGGCGAGGGGGTGATGACCTGCTACCCGGTGCTGCCGGGGGTTGACATTCTGTACAACGACTTTCATATAAACCAGTGCGCGTCCGGCTTTCATTCGGAAACGGCGCTTTTGTGCATCGACCACTGCCGGGAAGGCAGGCTGGAATGGGAGATGGGAAACGGCACATTCCTGTACATGGAAGCGGGTGACATTGAGATCAGTACCCGTTCGCATCACGACAGGATGTTTCGCTTCCCGCTCAGCCACTACCATGGCGTTACTGTTGCGATCCGCCCGGACGAGACGGAGGCGGCGCTTCGATTGGCGCTGGACGGTTACCCGCTTGATTTCACCGCGCTTCGGCGAAAATTCTGCCAGGACGCGGCCCCCTTCATCATGCGCGCCGGCGCAAGCATTGACCACATCTTCTCGGAACTGTACGCGGTGCCGGAGGCGATCCGCGCCTCGTTCTTCCGGATCAAGGTGCTGGAACTGCTGTTATTCCTCAGCGTGACGCCCGTTCCGGAACACGGAGGGGAACGCGCCTATTTCCACAAAGCCCAGGTTGAGAAGGTCAAGGCCATCATGAGCCTGATGACCGCCCATCCCGAGAAGCGCTACACGCTGGAAGCGCTCTCCCGCTCGTTCGATTTTCCGCTCACCTCGCTCAAGGCCTGCTTTAAAGGCGTGTACGGCGATTCGATTTACGCTTATATGAAGAGCTACCGGATGAACCTCGCGGCGGTCAGGCTACGGAAGACCCGCGAGAGCGTCACCGCCATCGCGCTCGCGATGGGTTATGACAACGCCAGCAAATTTTCCGCGGCTTTCCGGGCGGTGATGGGCCTGACGCCCGCCGAGTACCGCCGAAGCGCCGTCTGAACAGGACGAGAGCGCATGCTAAGAAACCCCAGGAACCGAAAGGAGTATTCTATGAAAAAACCCAAGACCGGCATGGCGCGCCTCATTGAAATCGCGGCGACCCGTAAGGGCTTTGTGATTGTCTCGGCGGTTCTGTCGGCGCTCGCGGGCGTCGCGTCGTTCGTCCCCCATCTTGCGATGTACTACATCATCCGCGCGCTGGTCGCCGCGTATCCCGCCTTCGGCGGCGGCGTTCTCGCGGACGTGGTTCGCTACGGTTGGTTCGCGCTCGGCGGCATCGCGCTCAACATCCTTCTCTACTTCGCGGCGCTGATGTGCTCGCACCTGGCGGCGTTCGGCACGCTGTATCAGCTCAAGGTCGACTTTGCGTCCCACCTGGCCAGGGTTCCGTTGGGCTTTCACGTGCTTGCCGGCAGCGGCAAGCTGCGCAAGATCATGGATGACAACATCGAAAAGATCGAGGGCTTCATCGCGCACCAGATCCCGGACATCGTGGCCTCGCTGACCGCGCCGGTGGTGATGTTCGCGCTACTGTACTGGGTGGACTGGCGCTACGGGCTGGCCGCGACGGTGGGCATCCTCGCCGCCTTCGTCATTCAGGTCCGCGCCTACGGCAACGAGGGCGCGAAGGCGATGATGGACAAATATACGAAATCCATGGAGGACATGAACAACGCCTCAGTCGAGTATGTGCGGGGCATTCAGGTGGTTAAGGCGTTCGGGCAGACGGTGTATTCTCTTAGGCGCATGTACGACGCGATCCGCGAATATACGAAGATGGTGATCCCCTACACGCTCAGCTGGGAGAACTCGATGTCCGCCTTCACCACCATTGTCAACAACGTCTACCTGCTTCTGATCCCGGTCGGCATCCTGATCGGCCTTCACACCGCGGACTACGCCGCCTACGCCGGACAGTTCATCTTCTACCTGGTGTTCGTTCCTTCCATCGCGTCGATCATGCTGAAGGTGATGTACGTGACCTCGAACGGTATGCAGATCACCGGCGGCGTCGAGCGGATGGATGAAGTGCTGGCCGCGCCGGAGCTTCCGGTCTCACGCTCGCCCAAGGCGCCGTCGCAATTCGACATCCGCTTTGAAAACGTGACCTTCTCCTACCCGTATCAGGATGCGCCCGCGCTTGAGAATGTCTCTTTCCACGCACGACAGGGCGCGGTGACCGCGATTGTCGGCCCATCGGGCGGCGGCAAGACCACCATCGCCCACCTGATCCCTCGCCTGTTCGATGTGGGCGACGGCAGGGTTGCGATCGGCGGCGTCGACGTTCGCGACATGGACCCGGCGAGGCTGATGGAAAAGGTCAGCTTCGTGTTTCAGGACGTGTTCCTGTTCAAGCAAAGCGTGATGGACAACATCCGCGTCGGGAACCTCGCCGCCACAGAGGAAGAGGTCGTCGCGGCAGCCAGGGCCGCCCAGTGCCACGAGTTCATCATGCGGCTGCCGGAAGGGTATCAGACCGTCATCGGCGCAAAGGGCGTGCACCTGTCGGGCGGCGAACAGCAGCGCATCGCGATCGCCCGCGCCATCGTCAAAAACGCGCCGGTGGTCGTGCTGGACGAGGCCACCGCATTTTCAGACCCTGAGAACGAATACCTGATCCAGCGGGCGTTTGAAAAGCTGATGAAGGGCAAGACCGTGGTAATGATCGCCCACAGGCTGTCAACCATCCGAGGAGCGAACCGGATCGTCGTGGTGGACCGAGGGCGTTTGATCGAGGAGGGTACCCACGAGGAGCTTCTCAAAAAGCGGGGCAAATACTATGAGATGTGGGAGACCTACACAAGCACGCTCGAATGGAAGATGGAAGGGAAGGGGGTTGAGGTTCATGCGTAAGCTCAAAGACATGCTCATGCTGACCGAAAAGGGGTATTCGGATCTGAAAAAAGCGGCCGCCGCCTGCACGCTGACCAACCTTTCGATGATGCTTCCGTTCGCGGTGACGGTGCAGCTCTTCGCGGAGCTACTAAAGCCGCTGACCGGGGGCCGGCTCGACTTTTCGCGGCTCTGGATGCTGTTCGGATTTGGGATCGTCGCGGCGGTCATCGTGTTTCTGGCCAGCAAGAACGACTACCGGAAGACCTACGTTACCTCCTACATGGAGGCGGAAAAGACGCGCATCGCGGTCGCGGAGAAGATCCGAAAGCTTCCCATGAGCTATTTTTCCAGCCGAGACCTCGCCGAATTCACCACCAACATCATGGGCGACTGCGCCACCACCGAGCACGTCTTAAGCCACCTGATCCCGCAGCTGCTCGCAAACGGCGCGTCTATTCTCCTCATCTGCGTGATGCTGGCGCTGTTTGACTGGCGGATGGCGCTGGCGGTACTCGTCAGCGTGCCGGTCGCCTTCCTGGTGATCCTTTTGAGCCGGAAAATCCAGAACCGGCTGAGCGAAAAGCAGGTGGTATCCAAGCTCACCGCCGCCGGACAGGCGCAGGAGTACCTGGAGGGCATCAAGGTAATCAAGTCCTGCGGGCTGGACGGCGAGAAATTCTCGGCGCTGGACCAGGCGCTCAAGCGGATGATGAAGCTGTCGATCAAACTGGAGTTCGGCACGGGCATTTTTGTGACGGGGGCGCAGATGCTTTTGCAGGCCGGGGTCGGGCTGACGGTCTTCGTCGGCACCAACCTGCTCTCCGGCGGACGTATCGAGCTGGTGCCGCTTCTGATGTTCTTCCTGATCGCGGTCCGGATCTACGGGCCGGTGATGGTGGAACTGACGCTATTGCCGGAACTGTTCTACCACCGCGTCGCCACGCGCAGGATGCGCGCCTTGATGGATACCAAGGTCATGGAGGGAAGCGAAGCGCCGCTCAAAACCTTCGACATCCGGTTTGAGAACGCCTCCTTCGGCTACCACGGCCCGGACGGCGAGAAGGCGATCCAGGATCTCTCCGTCACCATGCCCGCCGGTTCCATCACGGCGCTGGTCGGCCCCTCCGGCTGCGGAAAGTCCACCGTCGCCCGGCTCATCGCCCGGTTCTGGGACGTGGACAGCGGCAGGGTCACGCTTGGCGGCGTGGACATCCGGACGCTGGAACCCGAACACCTGATGAAGTCCGTCTCCTTCGTGTTTCAGGACGTGGTGCTGTTCCGGGACACGGTGCTGAACAACATCCGCGTGGGCGACCTGAACGCGACCGAAGAGCAGGTGATCGAGGCGGCGAAAGCCGCCCGCTGCGACGAATTCATCCGCAACCTGCCGGACGGCTATCAGACCATGCTGGGCGAAAACGGCGCGACGCTCTCCGGCGGCGAGCGGCAGCGGCTGTCCGTCGCCCGCGCGCTCTTAAAAAACGCGCCGATTGTGCTCTTGGACGAGGCCACCGCCTCGCTGGACCCGGAGAACGAGGCGCAGATTCAGGAGGCGATCTCGCACCTGATCCGCGGGAAGACCGTCGTCGTCATCGCCCACCGGCTGAGGACCGTTGCCCGCGCGGACAGGATCGTCGTCCTGGAGGGCGGCAGGCTGGTCGAGCAGGGCACCCATGAGGAACTGGTCGCGGAAAAGGGCCTCTACGAGCGGATGTACGCAATCCAGCAGAAGAGCCTCGGCTGGAGCGTATGAAGATTAGAAGCGTACCGCACGGACGAATGTCTCTGTAACCCCTGATAAACTGCGCCGCCGATTCTTCCGGCAGGCGCGGTTCTTTTTTTAGGGGACAATGGGGTCTCCGCCTGCCGAAGCCGCTTTGCGATCCTAATATGGATAGATATATTCGTCGTCCGGCGGCGTAGTCTTCCGAACCGACTCGACTTCAATAGAAGGCACCGTCTCACCCAGAAAATTGGTTGCGCTCACGATGCCAGTGACTTTAACCCAGGAATCCTCCTCCAGCGTCGCCGCGTCGTCATAACGGCAGAGCACGCCCACAGCCACCATGTCCGCGGCGCAGCAGGTCATCAGAAGCCTGGCGGGGACGAACTGGTCGGCTGAGAAATTCTCAGGATCAAAAAACACGAAGCCGGTCATCTCAATCCTTCTGCCCAGATAGTCGTCCATGTCGTCGTAAAGCGCGTTGAGCACGTCGTAAAAATTGTCGTTGGTCACCAGGAGCGTCTGTCCCTCATCTGCGCCAGAATCAGCCTCCTGGCTCTCCGGGATCTCCGGCTGTACCGGTTTCGCCGTCGGAATCACTTGCGCTTGAGTCTGCTCCGACACGGGAACGTTCGCTTCATTGACCGGTTGTGCGCTGTCGCTGGCCGATACCGACGGATTCGCCGCCAGCAGGTCGCTTGTACTTACGCTGGCCGATCCCATGGGTTGGGGCGGCAGAATCAGCGTAAGGAAGAGCGGAACCGCAAAAGCGATCAGCAGCCATGGGGACTTTTTGTCATCCGAATGCGACTTGAGCCGCGGCAGCATCAGAAGCGCGATGAGCGCCATCACCGCGGATGCGAAGATCAAGTATGGCTCGATTCGGGGATGTACGTAGAGACTGACCGTTCCAGTTAGTATAATCACAAGAAAAAACAAAGAAAAGCCAAGCAGCAGCGCGATTTTTAACAGTACAAATCGGTTCACAAATGTCTTTATGTTCACACTCAACCTCCTCACATCAGAAGCTTCATCACAAAGTACAGCGTAACAAAGTTCAATACTGTAATGATCGTGATCAGCAGTATGACAAACGACTTTTTAAAACTGCCCAGAAGTATCAGCATGTTTTTAATGTCCATCATCGGGCCATATACCAGAAAACCCAGGATGGGGCCGAGCGTGAGTCGGCCCAGATAACTGCGCGCGATGAAGGCGTCTGAAGTCGAACATGCCGATAAGAGGAACGCCATCAGCATCATGACCAGAAGGGACAGGCCGCTTTGAGCTCCAAGGCTGACGAACGCCTCACGCGGGATCACCGCTTGGATCAGGGCGCTAATAAACGCGCCGATCACGATGTATTTGCCCACGTCAAAGAATTCGTCGCCCGCGTGGAGCAGCATCGCTGAGACCTTTCGGAAAAAACTC
>CALGYL010000261.1 GCA_937934775.1 uncultured Clostridia bacterium | reverse complement strand
ACCTTGCCCGTGCTGTCAAGCACCTGGATCGTCGCGCCCGCGAGTTCCTCGCCGTCTGCGATGTCTACCTTGCTGATGCTGACCGACGTAATCGCGTCTTTTACCAGCAGCACGCCTTCGCCACCCACCGAGGTCGTCGTCTTGCTCGTGTCGATACTTCCGTACTCGTCAAGCGTGAACATCGTATCGCTTGAGACCGCATAGCCATTCGGTGCGGCCGTCTCATGCAGGGTGTAGGTCTCGCCGATCTTGAGTCCCTTGATCTCGTGCGCTACAGTCGTAGACGTCCAAGAATCCACTACGTTGCCTGCGCTGTCCAGCACCTGAATCGTAGCGCCCGCGAGCTCTTCAAATTCTGGTTTCCAGTCAGGCCCTTTCGTCGCCGTCGGCTCAACTGCCTCTGCCTTCGGATCCGCGTTTGCGATGTCGACCTTGCTAATGCTGACCGAAGTCTGCGTGTCTTCCACCAGCAGCACGCCTGCTGTGTTCCACGTGGTCGTAGTCCTGCTCGTGTCGATCTTTCCGGTCGCATCGAGCGCAAACTGATGATCTCCCGTGAGCGAATAGCCATTCGGAGCGATCGTCTCGCGCAGGATGTAGGTCTTGCCGGTCTTCAGTCCCTTGATCTCGTGTGCGGTCGTCGTGGACGTCCATTCGTCAACCACTTTGCCCGCGCTGTCAATCACCTGGATCGTCGCGCCCGCGAGCTCTTTGCCGTTTGCGATGTCCACCTTGCTGACGCTGACAGAGGTCAGCGCGTACTTGTTCACCAGTGCAACGGTCGCACCGGTACTCTGGATGATTGTGCCTTGACCTACAGTCGTACTTTCCGCAGTCACAAGTGTGTAACTTGCGTTGATGCCGCCCGCATTGGTCTCCGTCACCGTATAGGTTTCACCGGCAGGCAGATTCAGAATCGTGTAGCTGCCGTTTGTGAAGTTCGCGTAGGTGACCGTTCGCGTATTGACGCCTGTGCCGCCGACATCCTTGCCTGCGATGGTGAAGGACAGCTTTGCCTGATCCGCTTGGGGCGGTACGTCTCCGGCGAATGCCTTCGTAATTATTAGGTTGGCCTTCTTCGTGGTGTTTGCAAAGGTTATCTTGGAGACAGTTCCGCTCGTTTTGGTAATCACCGGCTTTGCGAGGATAAGTCCTGCATTGTTCGGATCCAATGCAGGCGTCACCTTGACGGTATACTGCGTCCCATCATAGTTAATGGAAGAATCGCTGCCCTGCACCTCGGATACCGTATAGGTGAATACCTTGCCGATGTCATCCGCGTCATAGCTAATCTTGGCGAACGTGATGCTTCCATCCGCAAGGGCGTTCACGCTCTGATTCTGTCCTTCTCCGGTCAGCGTGAATGTAAAGTTCTTGCTGCCGGGAGCGCTGCCGTCCAGGGTCTTGGTCGCTGTCAGGGTAAGGTCTCCGCCGTACTTGGTCGTCGTGGTCGTGTTGGCGCCAACGGTATTCTTAACTGTGTAACCGATCGGCACATCTGTCATGTCCACGATGAAGCGAACATATTCAGTCTGGCTTTTTGGAATCGCGGTGGTATTGGTAATTTTCACCGCGTGCGTTGCCGCATCGTAGGTCACCGAGTAATACGCGTTGTAATCCGCAGACACAAACTTCACATGGGAATCCAGCACGTCTGTCAGATTGACTTCACCGACGGCAAATCCATTGCTGTTCCAGAACTTAATCGTATAGATCGCGTACTGATCAGTCGGGTCTGTCGAGATGATGGTTTTATCTACGCTCTTTTCACCATTGACCGCGTTGTTGGCGCTTCCCTGAAGTATATAGTTCTTGTGTTCCTGATACACGCTCCCATTCTGCGTATAAGTTATCGCGGCACTATTAGTAAACTTGGCCGCGTTCGATCCGGCGGGAATGTCCAGCCAGTAAATTACAAAAATACTGTTGCTAAACGTTCCCGGGTAGGTGAAAGTAATCTTCTGACCAGAAACGCTTATGGAATAGAGCGATGAACTGATCACCGCGCCCGTCCACAGGTCGATGACCTGAAATCCTTTTGACTTGTTAAGCGTCATGCCGCTAGGAATCGTATCCACGACGGTGACATTGCTAAGGGTCGCCTTCTTGCGGTTGATGGAGAGACGGTATTTGATGGTTGCGGCATTGTTGAGATCTGCAACGCCAATTGCAGCCGCGGAATCGCCCAAGCCATCCGAATAATCCCATCCGCCCCAGGCCACTCCAGAGTTGTCTACGGCGTCCTTCGCGATGGCATCGGTGTATGAACCGGTTCCGCCCGGCGAACCGCTGGGAAGGACGGTAATCGTTTTGCTGGCATTCCCAACAGTAATCGTACCCGTCGTGGTTGTCGTAGCGCTCGTGGTGACATATGCGCTGAAACTGCCGCTCAATCCGCTCTCAATACCAGCCGCTAAGATCAGCTTATACTGACCATTGCCCAGGTCCTCATAACCGCTGAAATGTTGTGAATTCAGCGTGAAGCTGACCTTGCTTGCGATAGAGGGTGGAATCGTGAGGATCACGTAGTCCCCCCCGGTCGCCGTACCTGGTTCGATCGTATAGCGGACAGATAGTATTGCAGTGGTGCCGCTTTCATACGTGTCAAGGTTTGTCGAAACTGTCGCGGAGAAAATCCCCGACTTGTCACTGCCGCTGGCCGCGAATAACATAGCCTCGCTCACAGCCATCAACCCTATGGGCTCTACCGTCGGCTCCGCAGTCGGTTCCACGGTTGGTTCGTCGGTTGGTTCCGCGGTCGGTTCCACAGTCGGTTCCACAGTCGGTTCCGCGGTCGGTTCCGCGGTCGGTTCCGCGGTCGGTTCCGCGGTCGGTT
>CALGYL010000260.1 GCA_937934775.1 uncultured Clostridia bacterium | reverse complement strand
TCGGCTCCGCCATCGCGGCGGGCGTGCTGCTGTCGCTGTTCCAAAACTGGGTGGGGTAAGCGCCATCCTCCGGATTCCTGGCGTCAAGGTGGCTAGAATAATGGGGGCCCGGCGTGAAGCCGGCCCCCTTGCGCTTTCCTACACAAAACTACCGGAACAGGATCACCACGAACTGCGCCGCGAGCACGATGGACACCAGCGCGATCGGATAGGTGGCCGCGTAGGCGCTGGCCACATCCTCCGTGCCCGCCATCTGGATCAGGGTGCCCAGCGCGGGCGTGGAGGTCATGCCGCCGGTGACGGAACCGAGGCTGTTGAACAGGCTCAGCTTCAGAACCTTTGCCGCCACCAGATAACCCACGGTCATCGAAACCATCGTGATCCCCGCGCCATAGACGAACAGGATGAAACCTTCTTTTTGCAGCGTCGCCACGAAGCCCGCGCCGCCGCTGACGCCCGCCCCGATCAGAAACAGCATCAGGCCCAGTTCGCGCAGAGTTTTCAGCGTCGGCGCGGGAACCGAAATGTCCACCGGCCCGATGTGCCCAAAGTGGCCGAACAGGAGACCCACGATCATTGGGCCGCCGGTCGTGCCCAGGCTGAACGTTCCGCCGCCCGGAAGAGGCAATTTCACACCGCCCAATAGAAGGCCCAGCACCACCGCGGCCGTAAAGGCGAAAAAGCCCGCGCCGTCGACGTTGAAAAGCTTGCCATCGTAGCGCTTCCCCTGCGCCTGGCCCGCCTTTTCAAAGCGCTCGCGCTCCGCCTTGATGTCCACGCCCAGAAGCTTTGGCACCAACTGCACAAACAGCACCACGCCCAGCACCGCGAACGGGTAGGCGATGGCGTAGCCCGTCGTCGCCAGGCCCGCCAGCTCCCCCGCCGCCTCCTGCGCGGCGGCAAGGCCCGGCGTGCTGGTCAGCGCGCCCGCCATCAGGCCCACCGAAAGTTCCGGCGCAAGGCCGAAGGCTTTGATGAGCAGCACCGCGCAGAGCGCGCCGGTGAACTTGATGATAAAGCCCAGGAGGATGTAGCTTTTTGCGTTTTGTTTAAAATCCCGGAAGAAATTCGGCCCGGCGAGCAGGCTCACGCTCGTCACAAAGCTGGCCAGGCCGATGTTCCGGACCTCCGCGGGAATTTTGGCCCCGAAGTGGCCGAAAACCAGCGCCACCAGCAGCACGCCCGCCGTGCCCAGGCCCACGCCCTTGATCCGTATGCCGCCCAGCGCGTAGCCCAGCGCGGCTATCAGAAAAACCGCCAGCAATGTGTCCATGAGGCTCCCCCCCCCCGCCGATGCGTTTATTTATCTTTGCGCGTATAGTCCGGTAAAAGCTTCGGGGAGAGCACGGCGCTTTCAACGCCCGCCTCTGAAAGCGCCCTCCGATGGTCCTCGACATGCGATAAGTTCAGCCTGCCGGTTTTCACGGTCTTTGCTTTTTTCGCGGCCTCACGCCCGGCGTTCCGGCCAAAGACGATGATGTCCAGAAGGCTGTTGCCCATCAGGCGGTTTCGGCCATGGATGCCGCCGACGGCCTCGCCCGCCACAAACAAATTCGGAACGCAGGTCTGTCCGTCCACCGAGATTTCCAGACCCCCGTTCTGGTAGTGCAGCGTGGGGTAGATCAGGATGGGGGTTTCGCGCATGTCGATGCCAAACTTCATGTACATCCGGAGCATCGCGGGCAGGCGCCTCTCCAGCATGCCCTTGCCGTAAATCCGGTCGATCATCGGCGTATCCAGCCAGACGGCCTGTCCGCTGCCGGTGGAAACGCCCTTTCCGTTGGTGGAGCACTCCCGGATGATGGAGGCCGCCGACACATCCCGCGTCTCCAGCGGGTGCATGAACACTACGCCGTCGGCATTGATCAGCTTCGCGCCCATGGAGCGCACCTTTTCCGTGACCAGCGCGCCAAAGATCTGCTGGGGGAAGGCCACGCCGGTGGGGTGGTACTGGAGCGTATCCTGATACAGCAGCTTCGCGCCCGCGCGGTAGGCCAGCACCAGCCCGTCCGCCGTAGCGCCGTAGTGGTTGGAGGTGGGAAAGCCCTGGTAATGCATGCGGCCCGCGCCGCCGGTGGCGAGGATGACGGTCTTTGCCCGCGCGATCAGGATTTCTCCGGTCTCCATGTTGAGAAGCACCGCGCCCGCGACATGGCCGCCGTCATCCTTGATCAGCTCGATGGCGGCGGTGTAATCGACCACCCGGATGCCCAGGTTCAGCACCTCGTCCCGCAGCGTGCGCATGATCTCCGCGCCGGAATAGTCCGCCGCCGCGTGCATGCGCTTGCGGGATGTGCCGCCGCCGTGGGTGGTGATCATGGTACCGTCCGGTTCCTTGTCAAACTCAACGCCCAGCCGGTTCAGCCACTGGATCGCGCCGGGGCCGTCCATGACCAGCTTTCGGACCAGTTCCGGCCGGTTGGCGTAGTGTCCGCCGCCCATCACGTCCAGGTAGTGCTGGGCGGGGGAATCGCCGGGTTTGTCCGCCGCCTGGATGCCGCCTTCGGCCATCATGGTGTTGGCGTCGCCCATGCGAAGCTTGGTCACGACCAATACATCCGCGCCCGCCGCGTGGGCCTCGATCGCGGCGGAGGTGCCCGCGCCGCCGCCACCGATCACGAGAACGTCCACATCGTAATCCGGCGCTTCAAGGTTCAGGCTCATGTCCTGAACGCGGCTCATGCCCTCCAGCATTTCCAGAAGCTCCACCGGGGCCTTTTCACCCTTGTTGGGCCCGGTTTTGATCAACCCAAAGCCCCGGTCGCTGTAATCGGGGTGATACTGCCGCAAAAGGGCGTCTTTTTCGTCCGCGGTCATCCGGCGGGGTTCAAACGCGATGTTCGCCTCCCGCGCCGCCTCCACCTTTTTCATTGAATCCAACATTTCCCGCGTGAAAATCATCGTGCGTCCCCTCCTTACTTCTCAATGTCGCGGTGGTTGTAGAGTTCCTTCAGCTCGGAGACGGGCTTTGCCATGATCGCGGCCATGGCCTCTTCGCACAGGCCGTCCCGGATTTCCTCCACCCGCGCCTTGAGGTGGCCCGACTCCGGCGCGAGGTACTTGCCGTTCAGCCGCCTGGCCAGCATCGCCACCTGCGGGTGGGAGATGCCCGCCGGGCATCGGGCGGAGCAGATGCCGCACATTACGCAGTCAAAGCTCAGGTGCGCGCAGGCTTCGTAATCGCCCCGCTGGGCGCAGGCGATGTACTGCATGACGTTCAGGCCCTGCGAGCAGCTCTTCGTGCAGGCGTTGCAGCCCACACAGGAGTAGATTTCCGGGTACAACTGCATCATGATTTCACCGGTTGGATGAACCGACTCAATGTCGTAGCCTTCCTTGACCAACGGGAAGAAGGGCAGCGTGGCGACGTACATGTTGTCCTCGACCTTCGTCGAGCAGGCGAGGCAGGCCTTCAACTCCCGGTCACCCTTGATGCGGTACACGGTGGCACAGGCGCCGCAGAAGCCGTTGCGGCAGCCGCAGCCGCGCACCAGCTTGTATCCCGCGTATTCCATGGCCTCCATGATGGTGAGGCTGGCGGGCACAACGTAATCCTTGCCGAACAGGAACACATGGACCATGTTCTCCATCGATGCATCCTCCTAATATTCCGCGGGCAGCTCGTCCATCTGGTCCAGGCGGAAGACGGGGCCGTCCTTGCAGACGTACCGGTCGCCAATGTTGCACCGCCCGCACTTGCCCACTCCGCACTTCATGCGCAGTTCAAACGTGGTGAAGACCTGACGCTTTTCAAAGCCCAGCTTTTCCAGGCCCTGCAACGTGAATTTGATCATGATCGGCGGCCCGCAGACCAAAACGGTCTTATTGGGGTCAAAGCCAAGCTCGGTAACGTAATTGGGCACAAAGCCCACGTGTCCATTCCATTCATCCTGTGCGTGGTCGATCGTCAGATGGACGCGGACGTCCTGCGCGTTTTTCCACCGGGTGGTGATCTCCTCGTAATCGAGCAGGTCCTCCATCGAGCGGGAGCCGTATACGATGTCCACCCGGCCGTAATCCGCCCGGTTGTCCAAGACGTAATTAATCACGGAGTGCAGCGGCGCGAGGCCCACGCCGCCTGCGATGAAGAGAAGGTCCCGGCCCCTGATCTGCGGGTCTCCCATCGGAAAGCCGTTGCCGTAAGGCCCGCGGATCAGAATCTGCTGGCCCACGTCCATCTGGTGCAGCCAATCGGTCAGACAGCCGCATTTCTTGATGGAGAATTCCTGATAGAGCGTCTCAGTCGGGGAGGAGGTGATGGAAAACATCGCCTCGCCCACGCCGGGGATGGACAGCATCGCGCACTGACCGGGGCGGTGGTCAAAGCACCGGCCCTCGCCCGTCACGGTGTTCACGCGGAAGGTCTTGATGTCCGGGGTATCCACCCGAATGGCCGTAATCAGGCCGACAATCGGCACCAACGCTTCCTTCATGCCCGTTCCCCCTCTCCCAAGGCCTTGACGACCTTCACGATGTTCATGTGAATGGGGCACTTCTCCACGCAGCGGCCGCAGCCCACGCAGGAATACACGCCCCCGTTGTTGGAGGGGAAGTAGACCAGCTTGTGCATGAAGCGCTGGCGGAATTTCTCCATCTGCGTGGGTCGGTTGGTGCCGTGCGCCATCATTGTGAAATCGCTAAACATGCAGCTGTCCCAGCAGCGGTACCTTTGAACGCCGGTTCCGGTGTCAAAATCCCGGATGTCGTAGCACTGGCAGGTGGGGCAGACGAAGGTGCAGGCGCCACAGCCCAGGCAGCAGGCAGAGAGGGCCTTCCAGCGGGGCGAATGGAACTTTTCCATCAGTTCGTCCTTGCCAAATCCCTTGAGGTTCAGCCCGGAAAACGGCAGGCTGGCGGTTTTTTTGCGCGTCTCGGCCTTCTGCGCCTCGGCGGTTTCGCCGTCGTCTTCTGAAAAAAGATCCCGAACGAGCTCGGTCAGCTTTTCGCCCTTTGGCGTTTGCGGCTTCCAGTACAGGCTGTCCTCGGTTATCCAGGTGGCCACGTCGCCCGCGGGCTCCGAAGCGTCGATGCCAAAGGCGGCGCAGAAGCAGGAGGACGCGGGGGCTTCGCAGGCAAGGGAGACGACGACGCCGTTTTCCCGCCGCGCCGCGTAATACGTATCCACGGGATCGGACAGGAACACGCGGTCCAGGATCGCGAAGCTGGCCGCGTCGCAGGCGCGAACGCCCATCAGGACGAACGGCTCCGTTGGCCGCTCCCGATCAAGGATCTCGATGGTCTTTCCTTCCATTTTGAAGGCGGCCAGGTTCTCGCTCTGCGGAAAGAAGAAGTCCTTGGCGGATTTCACGGTTTTCAGAGCGTCCAGGCGGACGGTTTCCCCCGCCGCCCACCGGCCGAAGTTGACCTGTCCGGCCTTTTCCAGCGGCAGGCACAGCGGCATGGCCTCGGAGACACGGGAAAACAGCGCCCCGATGCGGCCGATGGACAGCTTCAGCATTGCGCACCGCCCCTTTCAAACGCCTGGTCCGGCTCGATATCACCCTCGGCAAAGTCCGTCAGCGGCGAACGGCTGCCGACCTTCGCCCCCGCCTGGTATTCGCCGTAGAATTCCGAAATGTCCTTGACGTATTTTCGGTTCAAAAGGTGCAGCGGGATGCCCTGCGGACAGACGCGGGAACACTCGCCGCAGTCGGTGCAGCGGCCCGCGACGTGGAACGCGCGGATGATGTGGAACAGGTTCTCCTCAAAGTCGTCGGCGCTGGCCTTGGCGGCGACGCCGGAAGCGGGGTTGTCAAACACGCATTTCACACAGCTGCAGGCGGGGCAGACATTCCGGCAGGCATTGCAGCGCACGCACTTGGACAGTTCCCCGCGCCAGAACTCGAAGCGCTGCGCCTCCGTCATGGCTTCAAGCGCCGCGACACCCTCAAAGCGTCCGCCTCTCTCCCGGGAAACCGGCTCCAGGTTCTCCAGAATCTCGTCGCAGCCGACGCACTTTTTTTCGCACACCCGGCAGCGTTCCGGCAGCTCACCTTTCTCATTTTTCTTTCCGTGGCAGGGAACGCCGACCGCGACCACCTTTTCCCGCGCGACGCGGTGCTCGGTGAGCAGTTGGCAGAAGCTGTAGCTGTCGCAGGGCTTCAGAAAGACCAGCGTCCGCCCATCCTGCTTCGCCGCCGCGATCAGGTATTTGGAAAGGTTCGCGCCGCAGTAGTCGTCGTACACAAACCCCTTCAGGCGCTCCTCCGAATCGAACAGGGCGGGCGCGACGTCATAAACAAATTCGCCCTTTTCCCAGGCCAGCACGCGCTGAACCCCTCCGCCCAAAAGCATCGCACGGGCCTTCGCGGCCATTATTTCAGCGGTTCTTTGCATCTCAGATCCCCCAGCTTCCTGTTTTCGCCCAGTTCTGCGATGGTCTTTGCAAAGTCGGTCATGGTGGCGGCGAATTTCGCGCCCTCGGCGGCGGACACCCACTCCACCCGTGTGCGCCCGCGCTCGATGCCCAGATAGTCCAGCATGCTGAACAGGAGCGTCATCCGGCGGCGCGCGTAGTAGTTGCCGGTGGTATAGTGGCAGTCACCCGGATGGCATCCGCACAGGATCACGCCGTCCGCGCCCCGCTGAAACGCCCGGAGGATGAACATTGGATTGACCCGGCAGGAGCAGGGCACCCGGATCACCTTGACGTCGGCCGGATAGGAAAGGCGGCTGGCTCCGGCCAGATCCGCGCCCGCGTAGCTGCACCAGTTGCAGCAGAACGCCACGATCAGTGGCTTCCAGTCCTTCAATTCGTTTACCTGCATATCGCGTCCACCTCCGCAAGAATCTGCCGGTTGGTAAAGCCCTTCAGGTCCATCGCGCTCGAGGGGCAGACCACCGTGCACGCGCCGCAGCCCTGGCAGACGGCCGGATTGACGGAGGCGACGCGGCGCACTTCCCGAACGCCGGGGCCGCGGACCTCTTTGTCGATGTAGGTGATCGCGCCGTAGGGGCACACGCGCTCGCAGCCGGAGCAGCCGTTGCACAGAAGCTCGTCGGAGCCCGCGACCATGGGGCTGGTGACCAGATGGTCTTTGTTTAGTAGGCCGATCACCTTTGCCGCCGCCGCGCTGGCCTGGGCGACCGTCTCCGGGATGTCCTTGGGGCCCTGGCAAGCGCCGGAGAGGAACACGCCCGCAGTCGGGCTCTCCACAGGCCGGAGTTTGGGGTGTGCCTCGGTAAAAAAGTCATTGGTGTCCATGCTGGCGGTGAGCATCGTTGCCACGCGCCTTGCGGTTGGGTCCGGCTCGATGGCGGTAGCCAGCACCACCATGTCGGCGGCGATGGTGATCTGCTCGTTCATCAGGAGGTCGGAACCCTGCACCAGAAGCTTCCCGTTCCGCTCCGCGACCTTGCCCACCATGCCCTTGATGTAGTCCACGCCGTACTGCTCCACCGCCCGCCGCTGGAACTCGTCAAAGTTCTTGCCTGGGGTGCGCACGTCGATGTAGAACACATGCACGTTGACGTCCGGATATTTTTCCCGCACCAGCATCGCGTGCTTGGCGGTGTACATGCAGCAGATTTTGGAGCAGTAGGTCTTGCCGCACTTGGCGTCCTGGGCGCAGCGGGAGCCGACGCACTGCACAAACACGATCTCATGGGGGTGTTTTCCGTCGGAGGGGCGGATCAGGTGGCCCCCTGTGGGGCCTGCCGCATTCATGATGCGCTCAAACTCGAGGGACGTGACCACGTCCCGGTTCTGGCTGTAGCCGAATTCATCCAACTGCGATACGTCGATGGGCTTAAAGCCGGTGGCGGCGACGATCGCGCCGTACTGCCGCTCAACGATCTCGTCCTTCTGCTGGTAATCGATCGCGCCCGCGGAGCAGACTGACTGGCACATGCCGCACTTGCCGGTTTTCAGCTTGATGCACTGGGTCCGGTCGATGGTCGCCTTGTTGGGGATGGCCTGCGCAAAGGGGATGTAGATGGCTTTTCGGTTGTCCAGATTCATGTTGAATTCGTTTCGCGCTTTTTTGGACGGGCACTTTTCAACGCACGCGCCGCAGCCGGTACACTTCGCGATGTCCACATAACGGGCTTTTTTTCGGATCTTCGCGGTGAAATTGCCGACAAATCCGGAGACGGACTCCACTTCGGAATAGGTGAACAGGCGGATTTTTTCGTTTTGCGCCGCGTCCACCATCTTGGGCGTCAGGATGCAGGCCGCGCAGTCCAGCGTCGGGAAGGTCTTGTCAAGCTGCGCCATACGCCCGCCGATGGTGGGCGTCTTTTCGACGATGTCCACCTCGTAGCCCGCCTCCGCGATGTCCAGCGCCGTCTGAATCCCCGCGATGCCGCCGCCAATCACCAGCGCCCGCTTGACGACCGGGCTTTCCCCCGCCTGCAGCGAAGCGTTCAGCCGCGCCTTCGCCACCGCCGCCCGCGCCAGGATGACCGCCTTTTCGGTAGCCTGCGCCCTGTCCTTGTGAATCCAGGAGCAGTGCTCGCGGATGTTGGCGATTTCCACCATGTACGGGTTCAGGCCTGCCGCCTGCGCGTTTTTGCGGAACGTGGCCTCGTGCATTCGGGGGGAGCAGGAGCAGACCACGACGCCCGTCAGCGAAAACTCCCTGATCGCCTGCCGGATCATGCCCTGGCCAACTTCCGAGCACATGTACTGGTAGTCCGCGGAGTGCACAACGCCCGCCTCTGCCTTCATGGCCTCGGCCACCTGACGAACGTCGACGGTGGATGCGATGTTGCTGCCGCACCAGCAAACAAACACGCCGATTCTCTGCATTTTGATTCTCCCCTACTTCGAGTATTTACGCATCGCGGACATCAAAAGCTGCTGCGGCACGTTTTCGTCCGCCATCCGGGGGATGGCTTCCGGCTTCAGGTGATTCATGCCCTGCTGGCGGATGACCATCAGCCGAACGCCTTCGATCAGCTTGGCGGGCTCGACGTTCCGGGGGCAGCGCTCCAGGCACGCAAAGCAGGTCAGACACTTGTAGATGGATTTGGACGCCATCAGCCGTCCGATCTCCCCCCGCTCCACCAGCGACACGAACTGATGGGGGCGGTACTCCATCTCGTCAAAAGCGGGGCACGCGCCGGAGCACTTGCCGCACTTCATGCATTTCCTCGGAT
>CALGYL010000259.1 GCA_937934775.1 uncultured Clostridia bacterium | reverse complement strand
ATCATTCCCCTTGGCGGGATTCCAAAGGGCGGCGCCCTTTGGCGTTCCCATCCCCGGCCGAAAGCAATGTACAATTCTCCCTTTGCGAGGGTTCCAAGGGGAATCATTCCCCTTGGCGGGATTCCAAAGGGCGGCGCCCTTTGGCGTTCCCATCCCCCCGCCTGAAAGGAATGTGCTTATGACCGTCAAGCGCCTGGCCGTCGAAAATTTCCGCCCGTATGAAAAGGCGGAGCTTTGCCCCGCGCCGGGCGTGACGCTGCTCTACGGCGGCAACGCGCAGGGCAAGACGGCGCTGATTGAGGCGCTGTACCTGTGCTGCACAGGCCGGTCGCACCGGACGAACCGCGATCTGGAACTGATCCGAACCGGCCAGATGTTCACCCGGGTGACGGTGGAGGCGGAGCGGCGAGATGGCCGCCACGACGTGGAAATCCTGCTCCGCCCCGGCGAAAAGAAGCGGCTTATGATCGGCGGCAGCGTCGCGACGCGCTCGGGTGACCTGATGGGCCACGTGACGGGGGTCTTGTTCTCGCCGGAAGACCTGCGGATGGTCAAGGACGGGCCCGCCGAGCGCAGAAGGTTCGTGGACATGGAACTTTCGCAGATGCGCCCCTCCTATTACGCGGCTCTGCAGCGGTACAACCGCGCGCTGCTGCAAAGGGGGACGCTCCTCAAAACCGGCGACCTGTCCTGCCTGGATGCCTGGGACGAACAACTGGCCAAGACCGGCGCGGAGATCATGCGCGCCCGGGTCGGCTTTGTGGAAAAGCTTGCGGAGATCGCCCGTGGCGTGCACAAGAGCATCTCCGGCGGCGAGCGATTGGAAATCGAATACCGCCCCGGCGCGAAGGTGGAGCCGAACGCCGAGGCGCTTCTCCGGCTCCTTCAGGAATCGCGTTCCCAGGACCTTCGGCGCATGACCACCTCCGTCGGCCCTCACCGGGACGACCTGGCCTTTATGATCGCGGACTCGGACGCCCGCGCCTACGGTTCCCAGGGCCAGCAGCGCACGCTGGCGCTGGCGCTGAAGCTTTCCGAACTCGAGGTCATGCGCATGGAGACCGGCGAATACCCCGTCCTCATGCTGGACGACGTGATGAGCGAGCTGGACCCCGACCGCAGGCGGCTTCTATTGGAACGCCTGACCGGCGTTCAGACGCTGATCGCCTCCACCGATCCCACCGATCTGGCGGGCGCGAAGGTGGACCTGTCCGTCCGCGTGCAGGGCGGAGCCCTGACGCCGGGTAATCGGGTGTAACCCGCTCCTCGGCTTATACTAATTCCTCTGTCGTTCGACCCGCCGGTTTTATGCTGGCGGGCCGAACGCGTTTTTTGTATGCGTCTGGGCAGCAGGGCCGGAATGCACGGCACGGACCTGCCCGCGCCCACTGTTATTTATTTATGAACATGTTCATTTATGATTGACAGCGCGGTTCTCGGGCGATACAATATAAATGAACATGTTCATAAAAAGGATGAAGAGCGCATGCGAAAAAAGGACGAAACCCTGCAAGCCTCACTGCTGGACTGCGCGCGCGGGATCGTCGCCCAGGAAGGGGCGGAGGCGGTCAACATCCGCCGGCTGGCCAAAGAGGCGGGCATCGCGACCGGGACGGTGTACAATTACTTCGCCAGCAAGGAAGACGTGCTGTTGGCACTGACCGAGGCGTACTGGCGCGAAACGCTGGCGGAGATGCGGGAGGCCGTCCGCGCGGAGACCTTCTCCGGACAACTGCGGGAAATCTTTAACTTCCTGCGGGGGCGAATCACCGGCCCGGCGGGCGGAATGATGCGCAGCCTGCGGGCCGTGGAGGAGACGGGCCGGGAACGGATGCGGTCGATGCAGGCGGTCCTTCGGGAAGCGCTCGTCCAGCGCCTGCGGGCGGACGCGCGCATCCGGGCGGGCGTGTGGAGCGAAACCTTCACCCAGGCCCGCTACGCGGACTTCATCCTAAGAAACATGCTGGCGCTTTTGAGCGCGGACGAGGATTCCATACGGTTCTTCCTCGAGGTTGTGGAACGGACGCTGTATCAGTGAAAGGAGACCCTCATGGCACAGGCAATACTTGAGACGGTTTTTGACGTAATCTATCTGGTCGGGGTCATTTCGGCGGGGTTTGTCATGGCAACCCGGGGCGCGAAAAACCCGCTGGTGAAAAAATTCGGCCTGATGGCGGTGCTTTTGGGCGCGGGCGACGCATTCCATCTGGTGCCCCGCATGATCGCGCTGTGGACGACCGGGCTGGAGGCAAACGCCGCGGCGCTGGGGATCGGGAAGCTGATCACCTCCGTCACCATGACGGTCTTCTACCTGATCCTCTACACCATCTGGAGGGAGCGCTACCATATTCAGGGGCGCAAAGGGCTGACGTACACGATGTGGGGCCTGACCGCGGCCCGCGTCGCCCTCAGTCTGCTGCCGCAGAACGACTGGCTGAATTACTATCAGCCCCTGAGTTACGGCATCCTGCGCAACATCCCGTTTGCGGTCATGGGCGTCCTGATCATTATCCTGTTCGCTCAGGAGGTCAAAAAGGCGGGCGACCGCGTATTCCGGTTCATGGCGCCGGCGGTGCTTCTGTCCTTCGGTTTCTATATTCCGGTGGTGCTGTTTGGCAACATCATCCCGCCCATCGGCATGCTGATGATCCCGAAAACGTTGGCGTATGTATGGATTGTCCAGATGGGCTGGACGCTGTACAAGCAAACACCCAAAGCCATCTGAGGAAATTATAGTCAAAAGCCGCGCCGGGGTTCATACCCTCCGGCGCGGCATTTTTATAGGATACAGACGCGTTCTTCGCCCCTATACTAAAGGAAAACATTAATCACTCCAAAGCGCCAAGGGGTTTTCGATGCAGAACAAGGAGCCGAAGCGAGGCGACCCTTCGGGATACGCCTTCGGCGTGAAATGCAGCGCTACGTTGAGCGGAGAGCGACTCAGTTCTGCGCGAAAAGAACCAGCGCAACGAGTGATTAGTGTTTGGAGTTAGTATTATCCGTCAAGCGTCCACTCGTAGACCGGCTTCAGGCAGACGCCGTCCAGCGCGCCGACCGCGTCCAATGTCTCCTCCCGGCGTCCGGCCATGGCGCTTTCCACGTTGACCCGCCCGCCCCGCCGCACGGGGGTAATGTACACCGTCAGCTCCTCCCGGGCCAACTGCGCCCGGAATTCGGAAAGGCCGATCTCCCAGGGCGCGCCGTTCCAGAAATTGTCGGCGATCATCTCGCCGCCCAGGAACGCCTGGCCGATATCGCCCCGGTAGCTGAGCCTCAGCAGTACGTCCTTCACCTGTAATGGGTCCCATTCGGGAATCTTCAGCGCGTACCGCGCCTTTCCAACCTGACGGACCAACGCCGCAAGCTTTGGCGGCGTTTTCTCGAGCCGGCGGCAAGCAAACAGGCCGTCCGGCACCAAAGCGCCTCCCGCGCCGTTTGCTTCCGCGCGCGCCGTGTCTCCTGCGCCGTCCGATTCCGCGTACGCCGCGCCGGATCGTGGCAGCGCGTCCGCCGGAAACAGGCGCACGTCCACCGCGGGCTGGTCGTGCTCGATTCTGAGTCCCTCCGCCGAGGCCAGAACCGCGCCCTCCGTAAGGACGGCCACGCGCCGCCCTTGATACGGAATTACGCCAAACCGCAGGCTCTGCGCGCGGCTGAGCGTGACAAACCGCACCGCCCAGCCGTTCTGCGCCGCCCGGAACCGGGGCATGTCGCCGGAAACATAGACGGCGTTCCCGTCCGCACGGATCTCGCCAGTCTCCGGCGAAATGGCCGTCCCCTCCGGAAAAACATACATCGGCCGCATGCCCTCCGGCGCGAAAAAGAAGGCGGTCTCTTCACCGTCCGCCTCGATCACCGTCAGCGGCTGTGCGTGCGCCAACCGCAGCTTAACCCCGCCCACCGGCAGGTTGAAGGGCAGCACGCAGTTCTCGCCCGCCGAAAGCGACAGGCCCTCAAACACAATCTCCCCGTCCGGAAGGCGGATGCGGACCGTCTCGCCCTCCTTCGGCGCCATCGGGGCATGATCCTGATAATTGTTCAGGAACAGGAAGCCCGCGCCCTCCGGATTCAGCCGCACCGCCCAGCGGAGGGGCCGCGCGTCCCTGGGCTGAATCGCCTGCGAATCCTCCGGCAGGGTTGTCTTCATCCGGCAGAGCGGTTCCCCGAAGGCCTCCGTCAGGAGGTGCAACGCCCGAAGCCGCCCGTACGAGGGCCGCGTCTGGCCGAATTCGCCCAGCGCCGCCTGAAAATCGTAACTGATTTTGGGCACCTGGCCTTCGTTCAAAAACGCGCCCCCGCGGCCTCGCGGGTTGGTGCCGCCGTGGTACATGTAGTAGCCCAGCATGTTGCAGCCCGAGCCCAGCTTGATGTTTGCCATCGCGTCCACGCTCTCAAAAGGCAGCCGGAAGCGGTAGTTATAGCTGACGAACATGCCCCCGCCCATCTCGCAGCACAGGTAGGGCCGGGATTCCGGCGGGTAGAAGGGTTCAAAGTTGTAGGTTTTGGGCACATGGCTGTTGTGGTTGTCCCGGTAGAGGTATTCCTCGGTCGCGGGGTGCTCGCCGCCGCCCGCGTAGAACAGCCACGGCCGAAACGCGTACCCGCCCCAGAGCGGCAGCATGGCTTCCGGCGTCGCCGCCCCGCCCCAGCCGGTGCAGGTGTAGAAGGGCGCGTCGATGCCCTCCGACCGGGCGATCTCCATAAGCTTCAGAAGGTACTCGTCGCCCCGGTCGCCCGCAGGCAGCCATTCGTTCGAACAGCCGGAGGTGATTTCCCAGGGCGCGGCGGAGTGCATGTACTCGTTGTCCAACTGCACGCCGATCACCGGCCCGCCGTCCTTGTAGAAAAGGCCCGAAAGCTGCTTTGAGACTTCGTGATACCAGCGCTGGACGCAGGAAAGAAAGCCCTCATCCAACGAGCGCACCTCGAAGGGCTTGCCGTAGAGCCAGTCGGGCAGACCGCCGTTTCGCACCTCCCCATGGCAGAAGGGGCCGACGCGGGCGATCAGGTACAGGCCGTGCTTGCGGCAGAGCTGGGCAAAGGCGCGGAGGTTCCGCCGTCCGGAAAAGTCAAATTCCCCTTCCCGCTCCTCGTGGTGGATCCAGAACGCGTAGGCGGAAACGATGTTGACGCCGCCCGCCTTCATTTTGAGGAGGGCGTCCTCCCACCGCTGTTCCCAGAGCCGGGCGTAGTGGATTTCACCGCTGACGCCGAAGAAGGGTTTCCCATCGCGCTCCATGAAATAATTGGTAAAGGACAGCGCCTCGCCATCCGGGCGGGCGCCGGAAAAGCCGGGGCCCAGCGGGTAGACGCGCTTGGGGGCGGCGTCGGATAGATCGATCTCGTGGCGCATGGCTGAACTCCTCGACACAAAAAAGATACGGGGCAGACCGGCCAAAGCGTCCCGTCCGGCCCCGTTTATCATAGCACAGCCACCCGTAAGGCGCAACGGTACCGCCGTTTTAGCGTCGCACCAAACCCCTTCGCCGGGAAACCCCGTTGTTATCTTCCGCTAAAAAAGCCAACGGCCCTTCCGGGGTATCCCGGAGGGGCCGAGTAAGTCTCCATACAATGAAAGGCCCAAAGGGATTTCAACCCCTGATCATACCTGCGGCATTGGCTGTCTGCGGGCGCACACGGCCAGCATGCCACGGCCCACGTGGGCGGCCAGCGCGGGGCCCAGCGGCAGAATCTGCTCCGCGAACATGCCCGGAATGTCCTTCATTTCCTCCAGCAGCTTCTTCGCCTCGTTGATCGCGCCCGAGTGCACCACCGCCAGCTCATAGCCCCTGCCCGCGGTAAAATCCTGCACAATGCGCTTCACCGCCTGCACCGTGCGGCGCGCGCCGACGGCGGTGGCGCGGGGGTAGTACACGCCGTTCTCATCACAGCCGATGATGGGCCGGATGTTCAGGAGTTTGCCCACCATGCCCGCCACGCGGCCGATGCGTCCGCCGGCGATTAGATACTCCAGCGACGGCAGGAAGAACATGCAGTCCACGTCCTCCCGGAGCTTCGGCATGGACTCTTCCAGTTTTTCAAAGGAAGCGCCCGCCTTCAGAAGCTCTATCGCGCCCATCACGATGTAGCCAAGGCCCATCGACAATACCTTCGTATCGTACACGAACGAAGAGAATTCCTTATAGCGCTGTGCGGCCAGCCGCACCATGTTGACCGTGCCGGAAAGCGCGCTGGACATTAGAATGAAGGCAATATGGGTGACACCCTGGCCCCTGAGTTTCTCCAGCAGTTCGTCCAGATCGCCGGGATCGGGCAAAGAGGTCTTGGCCGTCTCCCCCTGCTCCATGCGGACGAGCAGCTGCTCGGTATCGATGTCAACGCCGGAGCGATATTCGCCATCGTCAAGGCGCACCACCAGCGGCAGGACGTGCAGATTTTCGTTCTGCTGGACGAAGGATTCGGGCAAATCGCATCCGCTGTCGGTGATGATGGCGATGTTCTGCATTCGTTCCAGGCCTCCAATTCGATTTCAGCATTCTTAGTATTGCACAATCCCGCGTTTTCAGCAAGAGCCTGGAGTTAATCTTTTCTTTTCGCCTCACAAAAGCCCTTGATTTCGCCTTATTTCAGCCCGTCGCGCATAGGATGGGGCCGGGGGTGAGAGGATGCTGCGCCTGATTGCGGGGCTGATCTTTGCGGCGCTGCTTTTGACCAGCCCGGCGGACGCGCTGGCAGCAGCCCGGCAGGCGATTTCGGTGTGGGCGATGTCGTTTGTCCCGGCGCTTCTGCCCTTCTTCGCGGTGACGCCCGCGCTGTCCTCGGACGAGGCGGCGAGGTTGTACGCGAAGATCTTCGGCCGCGCGTTCGAGGTTCTGTTCGGCTGCCCCGCCAGGCTTTCGGGCGCGGCGCTGATTGGGCTGATGGCGGGAAGCCCCGCGGGAGCCATCGCGGCCGGACGGCTTCGCGGCGGCGCCACCGGCGCGGAACTGACGCGGGGCGCGCTTTTGGCCTCCGGCGTCAGCCCGGGCTTTCTCCTCTCCGCGGTGGGCGCGGCGATGCTGGGGGACGCGCAGCTGGGCGCGGTGCTGTTCCGGGCGCAGCTGGGCGCGCTGCTTCTGGGCGGGCTGATCCTTCGGCGGGCGTTTTCGGGAAGCGCGCCCGCCCCGGCCGCGGCGCGGGAGGAGCCGCCCAGGGGCGACGCGCTGACGGGTGCCGCTACCCAGATGCTGGGCGTGTGCGCCCATATGGTGCTGTTCGCGGTGGGCGCGCGGCTGATCGCAAGGCTTTTGCCGGACGGCTGCGAGGCGGGCGTGCTGGCGATCATGGAAGTGTCCGGCGGATGCGCCGCGGTCGCAGCCGCGCCGCTCTCCCGGGCGCTCCGGATAATCCTATTGGCGTTCACCTGCGGTTTTGGCGGGCTTTCGATCATGGCGCAGAACATGACCAGGCTCCAGGGCGTCCGGTGGCATTGGTACCTTTCGGGAAAGCTGCTGCACGGCGCGCTGTGCGCGCTTCTGTGCTGGGCGCAATTGGGGCTGAACCCCATGAAGCTGCCACTGCCCGCAACCGGCTGGCAGGCGCCGGTGATCACCGCGTCGCTTCTGGTCCTTCTGACCTCGGCGGGGGTTTTTTTCAGGCGTCACACGTGGTATAATTCAGAAATACGGAAGAAAGGGTGAAGCACATGGCGCTGATTACCGTTCAACTGTTTTCCGGTGCGCTTTCTATGGCCACCACCGTCAACGTGATTTTGCCGGACTGGGTGCAGAACGGGCGGGGCGGCTTGGGCGAGAAGCGGGAAGGCCCTCTCAAGGCACTGTACCTTCTGCACGGCATGAGCGACGATCAGTCCGCCTGGTGCAGAAGGACGTCGATTGAGCGCTATGCCGCGGACTACAATCTGGCGGTCATCATGCCCACCACCGGCCTGCACTGGTACACGGACGAGTCTGCCGGCCAGCACTGGTGGACCTATGTGAGCCAGGAACTGCCGCTTCTGATGGCCGACTTCTTTCCCATGATCAGCCAGAACCCCGAGCACACCTTCGCCGCGGGCCTTTCGATGGGTGGCTACGGCGCGCTGAAGCTGGGCCTGCGCGGAAACGGACGCTTCGCCCGCGTGGCGTCGCTCTCCGGAGCGGTGAACATCGCGCGGGATCACGAAAACGCCCACGATCCGGCGGGGGCCGCCTTCTTTAAAACCATCTTCGGCGCCAACGAAGAGGCGACCGGCTCCTTCAATGATCTGGTCACCGCCGCGCAGGAGCTTCCCGCAAAAATCCGGCCCAAGATCTACATGTGGTGCGGCACCGAGGACT
>CALGYL010000258.1 GCA_937934775.1 uncultured Clostridia bacterium | reverse complement strand
CATGCCCCGCGGCCCGCACCCGCGCTGGGCGGAAATCTCCACGGCCATCTCGGTCGCCGAGCATGAGGCCTTCACGGGCGTGAAGGCGCCGCAGGCCGCGCTGGATACCGCCGCCGAGACCGTCAAAGGCATTCTGGCTCAGTAATCCGGATTCCGAGGAATCTGGCCTGTCCGCCCGGTTTGCACCGGGCGGACAGGCCATAACGCCAGATGGAGGTGCCGTCCCGTGACGATGAAATGGTATCGGCGCAACCGCGACCGCATCACCGGCTTCCTGTTCGCGCTGCCGGCCGTTGTGTACATGCTGTCGCTGATGGTCTATCCGCTGATTTATAACTTTGTGCTCTCCTTCCGGGACCTGACCGTGATGACCTTCAAAGGGGACACTTCGGTGTTCGTTGGCTTGGCCAATTACATCGCGCTGTTCAAGGACTCGGAGTTTACGACCGCGATGGGCCAGACGTTCTGGTTCACCATCGCGTGCATCGTGATTCAGTTCACGCTGGGGCTCCTGCTGGCGGTCTTTTTCAACGGCCATTTCAAGCTGGCGGGGCCGGTGCGCGGAACGATTCTGGTGGCCTGGATGATGCCGGTTTCGGTGACGGGCCTTTTGTTCAAATACATGTTCCTGACCGAGGGCGGCGTCATCAACAAGCTCCTCTCCTACATCGGCATCGGCGTGGGCGCGCCGCTGGGCTGGCTGATTGATCCAAGCCTTGCGATGTGGGCGGTGATCATCGCCAACTGCTGGGTGGGTATCCCATTCAACATGCTGCTGCTCACCACCGGCATGTCCAACATCCCCGCCGACGTGTACGAGAGCGCCGCTATCGACGGCGCAAACGTCGTTAAGCGGTTCTTCCACATCACGATTCCGCTTTTGAAGCCCGCGATCATGTCGGTTCTGATGCTGGGGTTTATCTACACCTTCAAGGTGTTCGACCTGATCTTCATGATGACCAAGGGCGGCCCGCTCAACGCCACGGAGGTTCTGTCCACCTACAGCTACCGCCAGAGCTTCACGCTGTTTAATTTCTCACTGGGCGCGGCCAGCGCGGTGGTTCTGTTCCTGTGCCTGATGTGTGTGGGCGTGTTCTACCTGAGGCTGATCCGGAAGGACGAGGTGATGTAGCGTGGCGCAGGGTGCGATTGTGAACCGCAGTTTGGAAATCGAAAGCAGGCGCACACGCCTGAAGCGGCTGGGCATGAACCTGATCGCCGTGATCGTCGCCATTACGTTCCTGTTCCCGCTGTACTGGATTCTGATTTCGACATTCAAGACGGACGTGGAGATTTTCGACAAGAACATCTCCTTCTGGCCCAGGGTGTTTACCTTTACCCCGTGGGTGACGCAGCTGGGCGACAAGGAATTCCTGGCTTCCCTGTTCAACAGCTTCGCCATCGCCAGCTGCAACATGGTGGTGTCCACCCTGCTTGGGCTGACGGCGGCCTACGGCCTGGCGCGGTTCAACATTCCCTTTAAAAAAACGCTGATGCTTTTGTTCCTGGTGACGCAGATGATGCCCAACAGCCTTCTGCTCACCCCGCTGTACCTGACGTTCACCAAGATGGGCCTTTTGAACAGCTACATCGCGCCGGTCATGGCGATCGCGACCGGGTCGATCCCGTTCATTGTGGTGACGCTCAGACCCTTCTTCCTGAGCCTGCCCAAGTCTTTGGACGAAGCGGCCCGCATTGACGGCTGCAATGCGCTGACGTCGTTCCTTAGAATCATGGTCCCCATCGCGCGGGTGGGCATCGTCACCTGTCTGGTGTTCTGCTTCCTGCACGGCTGGAACGACCTGGTCTACTCGATGACGTTCAACGTCAAAGCCAACATGCGCCCGCTGACCGCGAACATCTACAAGTACATGGACAAGTATGGCACCAAGTGGAACCAGATTATGGCCTACGGTATGATTCTGGTAATCCCGGTGGTCCTGATCTTCGTGGGACTTCAGAAGTACATCGTCGGCGGGCTGACCGCCGGCGCCATCAAAGAATAGGCCATGCGCCTCATACGCGCCATCTACCGGCGGGGAATGGGCTGGGTACACGCCAGCCTGTTGCCCCGCTTTGTGCTTTCGATCGTGTTGGCGGGTTTTCTGTTCATCCTGGTTGCGATCATCTTTGTCCAGCAGTACTTCAACCCCGCGCTCACCCACTCGGTGGAGCAGGTGGAGCGGGATTATCTATCGGTCCAGGCGGGCAACGTGCGCAGCTATGTCCGCAACTGCCGGAACCTGGTGTTCGAATGCGTGATCGATCCCAGAGTGCTCCGGTACGCCATCGCCTACCAGGTGAGCGCGCCTTCCGACCGCGCCTACGCTTCCCAGCTTTTGCACGACGCGATGCGGGACCACCTGAGTGACCTGAGCGACGCGGTAGCCTACACCGTCTACATGCCGGATGGTTCCTATATTTATTACAACAAGCTCAAGACCACCGTGGGCCTGGGCTGGTTCGGCTGGGCGATGGGGCAGGACCATTCGGACCAACTGAAGGTGTTGTGCGAAAAGACCAGCCTGATGGACTCCATGCAGGTGGATGTCGCGCCCCGGGACAATTCCACCGGCGGCAAGCGCTTTTTCCACCTGGCCTACCCGCTGCGCGACCTGTACAGCCACAAGCGCTACGGCGTGGTGGTGCTCAGCTTCGATTCTGTAGAGCTGAACAGGCTGACCAATCCGACCCGGACGGCGGACGGGGAGAGCGCCTCCTACGGCATTCTGGTCAATCAGGAGGGCGTGGTGCTGGCCCACCCCGACGTCACCGTGATCGGGCGGACGTTATCGGACAGCGAAGCGCCGGACGCGCTGGTGATTCCGGGCGGCATGATCACCCTGAAACAGCCGGTGAGCGCGCTGGGCTTGACGCTGATGCGGGTGGTGGACAAGGGGGCGCTGCTTGAGGACGCCGACCGCTACACACGGCGGCTGGCGCTGGTCCTGACCGTACTAACGGTGCTGTTCGTCCTGGTGGTGGGCAGCATGGTGCAGCGCATCATTCGCTCGATCCGGCGGCTGCGGGCGGGCCTTGAAGAGGTGGAAGCGGGCAATTTGGACGCGCTGGTGCGCACGCGGCAGGTCAACGAGATCGGGCAGATCATCACGTCCTTCAACAGCATGACTTCCCGGCTGCGCCAGGTGAGCCTGGAGCGGGAGCAGGAGAGCCGGCGCGCCATCGAGGCGCTGGACAACCTCCGGGCATCGGAGATTCACGCGCTGGAAAACCAGATTGACAGCCATTTCCTGCACAACACGCTGTCCACCATCAGTTTTACCGCCATCCACGCCGGAAACCACGACGTGTCCAGGCAGATCCAGCACCTGTCAAAGATGCTGCGCTATACCTTTGAGCGCTCAACCGGCATCGTGTCCATCCGGGAGGAGGCCGACTGGCTGGGAGACTACCTGGAACTGCAGCGGTTGCGCTACGGCGGCGCGATCGATTATGGAATCAAGGTGGAGGCCACCGCCGCGCTCTGGCCGGTGCATAAGCTCATCCTGCAGCCCTTCGTTGAGAACAGCCTGCTGCATGGCTTCGAAGGGGTTACCTCCGGCGGGCTGATCGAGGTCAAAATCGCGTCCTTTGATGAAAAACGCATCCGCGTGACCATTCGCGACAATGGTCACGGCATGGCGCGGATGCAGGTGGAGCGGTTGAACCGCTGCTTTGCGGGGAAGGACGGGGGCAACGCCGGCCAGGGCATCGGCCTGGACAACGCGGCGCTGCGCATCCGGTCCTACTATCTGGGGGAGGCCAGAGTGATCTTCCGCAGTTGGGAGGGCGTGGGCACCGTGGTGGCGCTCATTCTTCCTCGTGCCGAGTGTCGTCATCCGGCAGTCCCTTGAGATACTCTCCGGAGGATTGGCCCGTCACCTGCCGGAACACCCGGCAGAAGTATTTCGCGTCGGAAAAGCCCACCGACTGCGCCAGTTCGTAGGTGGAAGCGTCGCCGCTCTTCATCAGCTCGCAGGCGCGCCCGATTCGGTAATTCCGCAGATACGTGGAGAAGGTCACGCCTACGTCCCGGCGGAAAAGATAGCTCAGGTATTCGCTGGTCATCTGCAATTGCTCGCTCAATTCCTCGAGGCCGATGCGCTTTGCGTAATCCTGGTGGATCGTCTCCAGCGCCTTGCGCACCGCCGGGTGCTGGGGCGGCGGCACGGCCGCTTCGGGCGCGGGGAGCAGCCGGGCGAGCACGCGCTCCACGTCTTCCAGCGTCAGGGGCTTGATCAGGTAGTCCCGCGCGCCCAGAAGCAGCGCCTGCCGCGCGTATTCGAACTCCGCATAGGCGCTGACCACCACAAAATCGCACTTCAGCTCCAGACGGCGGGCTTCACGGATCATTTCCAGCCCATCCATCACGGGCATGCGGATGTCCACGAACGCGACGTCGGGCGCCAGCGCGCCCAACTGCTGCAGCCCCTGCTGCCCGTTGACCGCCTGCCCCACCACCTTGCAGCGCGGATCGATGGACTGGATGAGTTCCACCAGCCCATGACGGGACCGGATCTCATCCTCCACGACGACAAGACGCATGTTTCCACCCCTTGCAAAACGCGTAATACGTACCAATTATAACATAGTACGCGCCTTTGGGGAACACCGGCCGCGCTTCAAATGCCGTGTGTGTTTTGCGCCCGCTACAGCGCCTGCGCGGCGGTCTCGTCCAGCATCAGCGTTATGCTGGGATGATCCGAAAACAGCGAGGCCGGGACGGCCGCGTCCGGCGCGCCTTTCGCCACCCGTGCGACGATGGGCGCTTTGTGAGCGCCCGAGGCCATCAAAAGGATCTCACGGGCCTTTTTCAGTTCACCCGCGCCCACGCCCTCGCCGAACCGAACCGGCAGCGGCGCGTCAAAGTATTTTGCGCTGACGCGCTTGGTGGTTTCGTCCAGCGTTACCCGGATGCAGCCCTCCGGAAGGCCCGTGCCCGGTTCGTTGAAGCCGACGTGCCCGTTCATGCCGATGCCGAGGATCGTGAAATCGATGCCGCCCCGCGCCCGGATCCACGAAGTAACGCGTCCGATCTCCGCGTCCACATCGCCGTTTAGCCCATTCCAGGCCACAATGCGCTCCGCCGGGATGCCCGCGGGATCGTAGTAGCCGTCAAACATCACCTGCAGGCAGGAACCCCGGGTTTCGCGCCCCAGGCCCACCCATTCGTCCAGGCCTACGTAATAGACGCTGGACAGGTTCACCTTGCCCGCTTCTTGAAGCCGAATCATGTGCCGATAGGCGGCGAGCGGCGTGTCGCCCGCGGCCAGACAGACGAGCGCCCCCGGATTCCGGTTGATGAACTCCGCCGCCCGCAGCGCCACAGCCTCTGCCAGCGCCCCGGCATCCGATTGAACGACGATCTCCACGGCGATCCCTCCAAACATTTATTAAGGAACTTACTTATATCCTAACGGAGCGGGCCTCCGCTGTCAACCGGCAATTTTCCGGCCCAAGCCCCTGTTTGCAAATTGGCCGCAATTGTGGTATATTCTTGGCATCTGTCAACGAGCGGGGAGTCTTTTTTGGAATGAAGCCCTACATCGCCTCGGACCTGCGCGATATGAACCGGCGCACGATTTTTCAGCTGTTATGTGAAAACGATGAGATCTCCAAGGCGGAATTGGCCCGGCGGTCGGGCATCTCCACGCCCACGGTGATCAAGATCATCGACTTCCTGTTGGGAAAAGGGCTGGTGCTGGAGACCGGCGAGCGCAGCACGGCGCTGGGCCGGAAACCCGTCATGCTCCAATTGAATAAAAATGCCTTTCACGCGGCGGGGGTCATCCTGGAGGGCGAGTACATCCGAGCGGGGCTGGTCAACCTCCTGAGGGAGGTCGGCCCAGTCAGCATCCGCCACGTGGGTACCAACCTTTCCGACGGGTTGGGGACGGCGCTGCCGGAGATGATCGATTCGCTGATCGGCGCGGCAGGCATCGAGCGCGACCGGGTCAAGGGCATCGGCATTGGCGTGCCGGGCGGCTACAACCCCGATACCCATGAGGTCAACTTTGCGCCGCTGGTCAACGTCAACGTGCCCATGTCCATCGAGCGCTACGAACGCGCGCTGGAGGCCCGCTTTCACGCGCCCGTCTTTGTGGACAACGACGCCAACATGGCGGTTCTGGGCGAGCATCAGGCGAGGAAGAACCTCTCCGACCTGATCTACGTCTCGCTGGGCACCGGCATCGGCGCAGGACTTGTGCTGGACGGCAAGCTTCGTCGCGGCGGCACCCGCCAGTGCGGTGAGATTGGCTACATGACCTTCATCGAGGACTACGCTGCCGGACGCGAAAGCCCCGGCTGGCTGGAGAGCCGCATCAACCTGAAGGCCCTCCGGGAGAAGTTCGGCTTCGAGCCCTTCCTCCACGGCGATTGGAACCTTCAGGAGATCGCGGACTACGTGGCTGTTCCGGTCGCCATCTGCGTCAGCAACATCGTGTCCATTCTCGACTGCCAGACGGTGGTGCTGGGCGGCGTGCTGGCGCAGGCGCTGGGCGAGACGTTCTTCGCAAGCGTCGCGGCCAGGGTCAAGGATCTGAGCGTACTGGACGTTTCCATCCAGGCGCAGTGCTGCCCCGATCCGGGCATCGTGGGCGCGGCTTCGGCGGCGCTGGACAGCGCGGTCCACAAGATTTTATCGGAGGACGAATAGATTCCTGCCAAAACTCAATCTGTTCGGGCGGACAACGGCGCAAATTGCACAAATTTGCGCCGTTTTTTCTGCCTTGACACGCAGATTGTAAGCGGATATAATAATAAACAAAGTTAATTAATAAAATAGCGCGTCGGTGGATTCACAATCAAAACCGGTGCGGCAGGGAGGAAGGCCCCATGTCCAGAAAGATCAAGTTTACCATCGTGGGCGCCGGAAGCGTGTGTTTTTGCCCCGCGACGCTGGGGGATATCCTGCTGAACGAATCGATCAGGACGGCGGACCTCGAAATCGCGCTGATGGACATTGCGGAGGACGCGCTCCGGGTCAGCGAGGCATTTGCGCGGGAGGCCGTCAAGGCCTCCGGGCGGGATGTGAAGCTCTCCGCCACCACCTGCCTGGCGCAGGCGCTGGAGGGCGCTGACTTTGTGGTTTCCGCCATCGAGGTGGATCGCTACCGCTACTGGTCGATGGATTTCCACATCCCGCGCCGCTACGGCTTCCGCCAGGTATACGGCGAAAACGGCGGACCGGGCGGCATGTTCCACACGCTGCGAAACATCGGCCCGACGCTTGAAATCGCAAGGACGATGGAGAAGGTCTGCCCGGACGCGTGGCTGCTCAATTACACAAACCCCGAGGCTAAGCTGGTGGAGGCGGTCAATAAACTGACTAGGACGAAGGTCGTGGGCCTCTGCCACGGCGAAGGCATGGGGGTGGACCAGTTGTCCGCCATCCTGGAACTGCCCAAGGAGGAACTGGAGACCCGGGTGTACGGCCTCAACCACTTCGGCTGGTTCACGAGGATCGTGAGAAAGTCAACCGGCGAGGATCTGTACCCACTGCTTCGGGAAAAAGAAGACAAAATGGACTGGCTGGCCCACTGGGACGAGCTTGGCCTGTCCAGGCTTATGTTCCGGGCGTTCGGTCTGTACCCGTACCCCGGCACCAACCACATCGGCGAATACATCGCCTGGAGCGACGAGATGCTGGCCAGTTCGAAGATTCAATACTTCTTCGATCCGGTGCGGAGCGACCCCTGGCACGGCGGTAAGGTGCCGGAATTCGTCTACAGCTTTTCGGGAAACCCCACCGCCCGCGACCTGTACCCCAGGGAGAAGCCGGAAGGCAACGGCGATCCGGGTTTTGAGGCCAGCTTCCGCCTGAAGGACGGGCAGCTGCGTGGCTCCGGCGAGTACGGCATCCCGATCGCCGAGGCGATCTTCTTTGACAAGCCCCGGTCGATCGGCGCGGTCAACATGCCCAACCACGGTTTGGTTTCGAACCTGCCCGAAGGCATGGTGGTGGAAGTCCCCGCGCTGGTGGATGGAAGCGGCATCCATCCGGTGGCGTCGGATAAGCCTCTGCCGGCCGCCATCGCCCATATGATTTCCACGCAGGGCGTGATCGCGCAGCTTCTGATCGAAGCCTATACCGAAAAATCCCGGCACAAGCTGTTGCAGGCGATGCTGATCGACCCCACCGTCTCCACCTACAACAACGCCGTCGCCCTGATTAACGAAATGTGCGAGCGCCAGGCAGAGATCCTGCCGCGGCTCAGCTGGTAGCCGGCCGACCGAAAGCGATTAAAGGTGTTGATACGATGAATGTGCCTGAGGTACTGGAGCGGCTGAAGCGGCACGCGGGGGAGCCCCGCGCGTCCCGCGCCGTGCTGGGGCTGGACGGCTTTATTGACCGGATTGCCCACCGGGCGGCGGGCCCCGACGGGCGGCCGCTTGGGTCCATGGACGAGATGGCCCGATTTCTCGCGGCCCGCCGGGAGATGAGCGCCTACCTGTCGCTGGACGGCGTGCAGGTTCGCCCGGGCGGCAACATGCCCAATACCGCCATCGCCCTGATGCGCATGGGCGTTGCGTGTACCTGCGTGGGCACGATGGGCTTTCCCAACGTGGCGGAGGCCTTCGAGCCGCTGAAGGAGGGCGCCCGCATCGTCTCCTACGGCGAACCGGGTTTCTGTCTGGCGGTGGAATTTGACGCCTGCAAGCTGTTTCTGTCGGACAATGGCGGCATGTCGGGCATGACCTACGAGGTGTTTTTGCGCCGCGCGGGGGAAGATTCCCTGGCCTGGGCGCTGGAGGGCGCGGACGTATTGGCGCTGCTCAACTGGGGTGAAGTGCCCGAGATGCAGGCGCTGTGGCGCGGCATCGCGGAGAAACTACTGCCTTCGCTCACCGAGAAGCCCCGGTTTGTGTTCTGCGATACCGCCGATATGACCCACCGGAGCGGTGAGGAGATCGCGGACCTTCTGGAGACGCTCCGGCTACTTCGAAGTCAGGCGCGCACGGTGCTCTCGGTCAACGACGGCGAGCTTACCTCGCTGGCCGACAAAGCGGGCATCGCGCCGGGTGAGAGGCTCAACGCGCGGGCCAGGGCGCTGTACGGGACCGGCAGTATGGACCTTCTGATTCACCACTCGCTGCGCTACGCCAGGATTTTCGGCCCGGACGGGGAGGAAGTCCTCGCGACCCGGCTTGCGGAGAGCCCGGTGCTTTTGACCGGCGGCGGCGACAACTTCAACGCCGGGTTCATGCTGGGCATGCTGGCTGGGCTCGATCCGGCCGGATGCCTGATGACCGGCAACGCCGCCTCCGGCTGTTACGTCAGGCGGGGCAGCTGTGCGGGGCTTAACGACATTATGGAAGAAATCGAGCGCTCGGCGGCTTTCTGGTCGGGCGCCGAGGGGATCAAGGAGGAGGCGATCTGATGGCTCTGGTGCGCAAATTCATCGACGTCCTGACGGAAGCCGAGGTGCAAAAGCTGCATGAGGAATCGCTGACGGTGCTGGAGACTGTCGGCATGAGCGTCCCCCATCCCAGGGTGCTGGCGGCCTGCGAAAAGATCGGCTGCATGGTCGATCATGAGGCGCAGCGGGTGAAGGTTCCCCGCGCGCTGGCCCAGGAACTGCTGGACGCCTTCAAGCCCAAGGAGCCGGTTTCGGAGGAAGCCGCCGTCATCAAGGGCAGCGTGTCCACCCAGGTGTTCATCGTGGATTACCCTGGCATCACCCGCCGGGAGGGCACCTTGATGGACGTACGCAAGGGCGCGCGGGTCACCGACACGCTGAAAAACTACTGGTGTTCCTCCGCGGTGGTCATCCCGAAGGATATTCCGTTCAACCAGACCGACATCGCTTCCTACCGGGAGCTGTATCTGTATTCCCAAAACCCCGGCGGTACCTACATCCTGTCGCCGGAGAGCGGCCGGGGCATCATCGAAATGGGCAAAGTGATGGGCCAGGCGCCCGGCTACCTCCTGGAGACCATCAGCCCGCTGGGCTTTATGGGTTCGTCCCTTTCGATGGCGCTGGTGTTTGCCGACGCGGGTATGCCCATCGGCACCGCGCCGATGGTCGTCTCCGGCGCGACCGGGCCGATGAGCCTGTGGGGCTCCTGCGTACTGGAGCTTGCGGAAATCACTGGAACCAACGTGGTAATCTACGCCATTTCCGGCAAGTTCTCCAACTACCTGAGCTTTTCCAACCACACCATGGATCTGCGCACCACGTTGTGCTCCTTCGGCTCGCCCACGCAGGCGCTTTTCGGCATGGTCTCCGGGCAGATGGGGCGCTTCTACGGTTGGGGCGGCGGCTCCAACTCCGCCCTGTCCGACGCCTGCCTGCCCGACTACCAGTGCGGCTTCGAGAAGGCGTTTAACGGCCTGTTCGCGGTTCTGTCCGGCACCAACAGCATCGGCTGCCAGGGCATTGTGGGCGCGGATCAGGGCGTGAGCCTGGAGCAGTTGGTCATCGACAACGACTGGCTGGACGCCTACAACTTTGTGCGGCAGGGCGTCTACTACGATCCGGACGCGCTGCCCCTCATTCAGGAGATCGGAATTTCTGGCAACTACATCTCCGAGGAGCACACCGTGGAGCATATGCGCAAAAGCTACTGGGAAGCCCCGTCCCGCACGCTGTGGCGGGATCAGTGGGAGCCGTGGCGGCGCAAGGAGACCCCGGACATCTACGCCCGCGCCCATGAGGTGGTGGAACGCGTTTCCGCCGGGTACGAGACGATGGACCCGGTACTGGACGCCGCCCGCGCGGAGGAAATCGAGCGGATTTACCGGGATACGATGCAAGCGCTTCGCGAGCGATGAAATCATTGGGCGGTGAAATCCCCTTCGGGTCTCTCACCGCATGAGAAGATTCTGCGCGGGCCTGAAATCCAGCCGGATTTCCGGACGGCCCGCTGACGGAAGGAACTGTTTCCTCTGCCAGTGTGCGCACTGGCTGTGGAAACGCGTCCCCGGCGCGCCGGTCGCCGGGAACGAATGGAGAGCACGCGGGGTTTGCCGGTGGGCTGTCCGGCAACGCCCGCCGGGAACGAATGGAAAGAACGGCGGGGTGTGGAAGCCGTCCGGGCAAGGCATCCCGCAAAATGGCAAGACGAACATCGGCAATGGTATGACGCTTCAGTCCCCGGATTCCCGAGTGCCAGACACTCTTTGGTAACGAAAAAGGAGGACAAGACACATGAAGCTCAGAATCCTGTCCATGGCCATTGCGCTGCTGCTCATCCTGACCGGGGCAGCCTCCGCCAGCCAACTCGACCCGAACGCCGAACCGGCCCAGGACCCCCTCGGCAAGTATGACCCGCCCATCTCCGTCACGATGGTGCATTCCGCCAACGACGGCGCGTTCTGGTTCCCCGCCGGGGACGACATCAACAACAACGTCTACACCCGCCGCTGGGAAGAGACGCTGGGCATCAAGTACAGCTTCCTTTGGACCTGCCCCGGTTCTCAGGGTGAGGAGAAGATGAATGTCATGATCGCCTCGGGCGATCTGCCGGACTTCTTCGCGGTCAACCGCAAGCAGTTTGAGATGCTTTACAAGGCTGGCATGTTGGAAGACCTGACCGGCGCGATCGAGCAGTATGCCTCGAAGTACACCAAGAAGTACCTGACAGGCGATTATGCCTGCCTTCTGGACGTGGCCACCCGCGACGGGAGGACCTACGGCCTGACGAACGGCTTCACGTACCACGATACCTGCCAGATGATCTGGATCCGCGCCGACTGGCTGCAGAAGCTGGGCCTGGAGACGCCCAAGACGCTGGCCGACCTAGAGGCCATCATGGACGCCTTCGTCAACAAGGATCCGGACGGCAACGGCGCCAACGACACCTACGCCGTGGCCGCGTCGGCCGCGAACTTGGGCTCCACCGTGTGGGGGCTCAACCCCTCCTTTTTCAACATGTTCCATGCCTACCCCAACGAATGGGCGGTGGAGGGAACCGATAAGCTGCAGAGCGCCATGTTCGGCCCGGACTACCGGGAAAACACCCGCAAGGCGCTCCTGAAGCTGCAGGAGTACTACCAGAAGGGCTACTTCAACCCCGATTTTGCCACCTATGACGACGCCATGATGCAGCAGGACATCTTCAACGACAAGTGCGGCGTCGTGTTCATGGACTTGTGGGGCGCCTACTGGCCGCTGGTTCTGCACCTGGATATGAACCCGAACGCCGACTGGGTGCCGGTGCCCATCGTTTCCTGCGACGATCAGCCCGCCAAGACCAACAACAACATGTACTCGGTCAACAACATCATCGTGGCGAAGAAGGGCGTGGAGCATCCCGAAGCTGTCGTCAAGATGGCGAACCTCTACCACAATCTGAACAACAACCCCGAGACCATGGAGTTCTCCACCTACAACACCGACCCGGTGGACAACAACCAGATATTCCTGGCCTACCCGCTTTTGATCTACAACCCTTCGTTCAACTATGAAGGCTACCAGGCGATCAGCAAGGCCATGGAGACGGGGGATACCTCCGGACTCTGCGCCGCCTACAAGATGTTCTACGATCAGGCCGTCTCTTTCCGGGACAACAAGGACAAGTCCGGCTTCCCAGCCTACCGCTCCTACACCGACGCGGGCTGCCTGGGCGTGCAGAACTACTACATGAAGAACAAGCTGATGCAGATGAACGAGTACGACGGCGACACCACCGACCTCATGCTGGAGAACGACTCCATCCTGAAGAAGGCTTACGATACCATGTTCCTGTCGGTGGCGATGGGCGGCGACATCGCTCTGTATGACGACTTCCTCAAGAACTATGACGAGACCTATGCCACCACCGTCGGCACGGAGTTGAACGCCTGGTTCCAGGCCAAGGGCTGCAAGAGCATCCAGGCCGCGTTCGAAGCGAACTGAAGACCAATTCCCCGCGCGGGGCGTCCAAACGGGACGCCCCGCGCGGATGGAGACGAGGGCCTTCGCGCTGCGCCTTTACGCGTGCTCTCGTCGCTGGGCGCAACCCCTGCTCGGCGCTGCGCCTGCCTGCCGCGCGCAGAATCGAAGATGGACATGTCATATTGCCTTGCACTCCCTTGAGCAGGGTCAAGGGGGTGCGGGGCGGAGCCCTGCCGTCATCCCCCGGACCGGATTCACAGCCTGGCTGGGCACAGGAGGAACGACCATGAACCGAGGAACCCTGGCCGCAAGGCGGCGCATCATTACGCGGCGGTCGCTGCCGCTGTACCTGATGATCCTCCCGCCCGCCATCCTGGCGCTCATCTACTGCTACGGGCCGATGTTCGGCCTGGTGATGGCCTTTCAGAAGTTCGAGCCCGCCATGGGTTTTTTACGGTCCCAATGGGTGGGCTGGGCGAATTTTCAGCGCATCCTCTCGATGCCCGACATCAAGGAAGTGGTGTGGAACACCTTCTACATCGCCATCTGGAAGATCGTTGTGGAGACCATCGCGGCCATTCTGGTGGCAATTCTTTTAAACGAGGTCCGTTCGCGCCTGTTCAAGCGGACGGTGCAGACCATCATCTATTTCCCGTATTTCCTGTCCTGGGTCATCTTGGGCGGCATCCTCCGGGACGTCATGGCCCGGGACGGCCTGATGAACGTGGTGCTTGGCTACTTCGGGATGAAGCCCATCGTGCTGCTGGCCAACGCGAAGCTGTTCCCCTGGACGCTGGTCTGGACCGAGACTTGGCAGCAGACCGGCTTTGGCACCATCGTATTCCTGGCCGCGATCGCAAACATCAACCCTTCGCTCTATGAGGCCGCCGCCATGGACGGCGCGGGCCGTATCAGGCAGACCTGGCACATCACGCTGCCCGGGATGCTGCCCACCATTATCCTGATGGTGGTCCTGTCCATGGGCTACATATTGAACGCGGGCTTCGAGCAGATCCTGATGCTGTATAGCCCCGTGGTCTACTCCACCGGCGATGTCATCGATACCTGGGTCTACCGGGCGGGCCTCAAGGGCGCGCAATACTCGCTGGGCGCGGCGGTGGGCCTGTTCCGTTCGGTGGTGTCGTTTGTGATGGTGTCGCTGTCCTACTGGATTGCCTATAAAGCTGCGGGATACCGCATCTTCTGATATGATATGATTCGCGCGCCTGCCCAAGGGCCAAAGGGAGTGGAAGCATGATCGACAATTCGCCTTCGAGGAAGGCGTTCCGGGTGGTCAACGCGTGCCTGCTGGGTTTGTACGCGCTTCTCTGCCTGATTCCGATGTACCACGTATTGTGTCTGTCGCTGTCCTCCTCGACGGCGGTCGCGGCGGGCAAGGTGACGCTCCTTCCGGTGGACTTCACCTGGAAGTCTTACCAGTACATCTTCAACAAGCCCGAGTACTGGCGGGCGATGGGCATGTCGTTCGCCCGGATCGGGCTGGGCGTCCCGTTCATCATGATGATGATCGTGCTGGCGGCCTATCCGCTTTCCAAGGCCACGCGGGAATTCCGCGCGCAGCCGTTCTTCGTGTGGTTCTTCGTGTTTACGATGATCTTCTCCGGCGGCATGATCCCCACCTACATGGTGGTGCGGTATACCGGCCTTCTTAATACGATCTGGTCACTGATCCTGCCGGTCGCGGTGCCGGTCTTCAACATCCTTCTGATGCTGAACTTCTTCCGTTCGGTGCCTCAGGACATCGAGGAGTCCGCCTTCATCGACGGTGCGGGGCACTTTCGCATTCTGTTCCAGATTTACATCCCCGTGTCGCTGCCCGCGATGGCCACTCTGATCGTGTTCACGGTGGTGGGCCAGTGGAACGCCTGGTTTGACGGCATGCTGTACATGAACGACCAGACGCTCTACCCGCTGCAGACCTACCTGCAGGCGGTGCTGGTGGCGCCGACGGCGAAGCTGATCACCAAGGCCTATGCGGAACTGATGCGGGTGATCTCCGACCGGACGCTGAAGTCCGCCCAGGTGTTCATCGCGGCGATCCCGGTTTTGATGATCTACCCGTTTTTGCAGAACTACTTCATCTCCGGCATCATGCTGGGCAGCGTAAAGGAGTGACGGGATGCTGGAATACCTGACCTACAACGCCTACCCCGCCGCCTGGGGCGACCCCCGCGTGCTGACGACGGAGGACCGGGCGGCGCTCCGGCTTCTTGCCGCGCGCTTCCGGGCGGCGGCGGAGGACCCGCGGCACGAGCCGCTCAGGCAGTTGTGGATCTGGCACAACCAGCGTCGGCTGGACAGGCCGCTGGTTGCCGTCTGGGCGGAAAACTTCCTGGAAATGCCGGAGATTTCGAACCTGCGGTGCGCTTCCGAGGCCGGGCGGCAGCTGGAATTTCAGCTGCGGCAGCTTCTGTGGCAGTATGAAAACGTGCCGGACGACAAGCCGCTGGAGGGCTTTTTGTCGGTGCCCAAGATCGTCCGCTCCTCCGGTTGGGGCTTGGAAACCGCTACGCGGCACGGCGCGAGGGAGGGCGATTCCTGGGGATTCGAGCCGGTGCTCAAGGGCTATGAGGATGTGAAACGGCTGCGCGTCCCGGCGCTTACATACGATGAGACGGAAACACTTGCCCGCGCGGCGCTGTGGCGGGAGATTCTGGGGGACGCGCTGCCGGTCCGGGTGACCGGGACCAGCGAGGTGGGCTTCCACCTGTGCATGCAGTACAGCCTCTGGCGGGGCCTGACGGCGCTGTACGAGGACTTTTACGACGAGCCGGAGATGCTGGGCGACGTACTGGACTTTCTGGTGGCGGGCGAACTGGACCTGATGGATCAGCGGGAGCGGATGGGTCTGTTGGACACCTGCTTTGAGGGTACCTATCAGGGCACCGGGGGTTTCCAGTACTGGCCGGAGAAGCCGAAAGGCAAGGTGCTGCGGAATCACATCTGGGGCCACGCCGAGGCGCAGGAACTGGCGCAGGTATCGCCCCAAATGCACAGGGACTGGCTGTTCGGGCGGGAGGCGCGGCTGCTTCAAGGCTTTGCCCGCACCGAGTACGGTTGCTGCGAACCGCTGGACGGAAAGCTTTCGGACGCGCTGAAGATGCCCGGCCTCGTCAAGGTGTCCGCCTCGCCGTGGGCGAAGCTGCCCGCCTACCGGGATCAGGTGCCGCAGGACGTGATCATCTCCTGGAAACCCAACCCGGCCTGGCTCACCCAGCGATTTGACGAGGATTTCCTCTGTAGACAGATGGACGAGGGCATGCGGACGCTGCGCGGCAAGCGGTTCGAGGTGGTGTTGGGCGATCTCAGGAGCTGCGGCGGCCATCCGGACAACATCGGCCGGTGGGTGAACCTGGTGCGCGAGTCCATGGAGCGGTGCCTGTAGCCGCACAAAACCAAAAAACCTATAATGAAACGGGCGGTGGCACGAAAGTGCCGCCGCCCGAGACCATCCACAAAGTCTTGCTCTTCTTCATTCGCAGTGCGCCGGAAGCGTGTTTCTACCGGAAGTAGCGCACACTGGTGATAGATACAGTACCAGAAGTCAGTGACCGCCCGCATGGGACGCGACACTCTAGACCCCGAGAATCGTTACGATCAGCGGGATGGTGACGACGCACAGCAGGGATGTAAAGGAGATCTCCTGCGCCGCAAACAGCGCGTCCCGGTCGTACTGTTCGGCCAGCATCTGGCACATGATGGCAGAAGGCATCGCGCTGGCCAGCGCCAGCGTGCCCGCCGCCACCGGGTCCATAGAGAACAGCCGC
>CALGYL010000257.1 GCA_937934775.1 uncultured Clostridia bacterium | reverse complement strand
CTGAACGAGGCGGGCTGGACGGACGTGGACGGCGACAACCTGCTGGAAAAGGAGGTCGACGGCAGCCTCATCGACCTGAAGCTGAGCCTGATCACCTATGACCGGGGCACCACCAATACCCGGTCGGAAGCGGTTGACCTCCTGGCCAACCAACTGCGCATGGTGGGTTTTGAGGTTACCACCTCGGTTCTGAGCAGCCGCGAAGTCTACGACCGGATGAACAACGGCGATTTCCAGTTGGCCCTGTGCGCCTTCGAGCTCAGCGACATCCCAAACCTCAACTTCCTGGTGGGAAAGAGCGGCACTTCCAACTACGAGCGCTATGGCAACGACGACATGGAAAACCTGCTGCGCGCCACCTGGTCAGCCTCCACCGAAACGGATCTGCAATCTGACATGTACAGCCTGCAGCTCAAGTTGGTCGAGGATCTGCCCATTCTGGGCCTGTTCTTCCGGACCGGCCTTACCGTTACCAAAATACCGATCGGGCGGCTGGACGCGCCGCGGCTGGGCGACTGCCTCCGCGGACTGCCCACCGCTTCATCCAGCACTGATTGAGTTCGGGAGGGAAACGCATGCGGGAAATCGGCGTCGGCATCGTCGGCTGGGGTTTCATGGGCCGCACCCATGCCCATGTGCTCCGGGAGATGCCGCTGTTTTATCCGGGCGCGGGCTTCCGGCCGGTCATCCGGTCGGTCTGCTCCCGCAGACTGGAGATCGCGCAAGGCGCGGCGGAAATGCTGGGCGCACCCCATTATTCGGATGACTACCGGGCGCTGCTCGCCCGGGAGGACATTGACGTACTGTCCGTCTCCACGCCCAACGCGTTGCACGAGCAAATGATCGTGGACGCGCTGAAGGCGGGCAAACACCTGTACATTGACAAGCCCCTGACCGTGGACGGCGCTTCCGCCGCCCGGATTGAGGAAGCGGCGCGCAAGTCATTAAGCCTTACGCAGATGGCCCACAACAACCGCTTTTTCCCCAGTGTGCTCCGGGCGAAGCGGCTGATTGACGAAGGCCGGGTCGGGAATCTTCTGTCCTTCTCCGTCCGGTACGACCATTCCGGCTCCATCGACGCCGCGAAGCCCGCCGGCTGGAAGATGCAGGAAAACGCCGGGGTGCTGCTGGACCTTGGCTCCCACGCGCTGGACATGGTGGCCTTCCTGATCGGCTACCCGGCCCGCGCGCTGTGCAGGCTGCGTACGCTCTACCCCGAGCGGCCCGCGCCGGGCGGCGGCATCGTAAAAAAACCTGCCGACGACCAGGCAGTGATGCTTCTGGAAATGCCAAACGGCGCGGTGGGCACCGCCACCGCCTCCAAGATTACGACCGGCGCGGAGGATGAGCTTTCCTTTGAAATCTATGGCGACAGGGGCGCGCTGCGCTGGCGGCTGATGGAGGCCGATTACCTGGAGTTCTACGACAATACGCTGCCGGAGACGGCGATGGGCGGAGAACGCGGCTTTCGCCGCATCGCCTGCAGCGCGCGCTACCCTGCGCCCGGCGGCTCCTTCCTGCCGCCCAAAAACCGGATCGGCTGGGACCGGGCGCATATGCACTGCTACTACAGCTTCCTGGATTGCGTCGATCGCTCAGCGCCTGCCTGCCCCGACCTGTTCGAGGGCGCAAAGCTTCAGCGCCTGATGGACGCGATGACGCAATCGAACAAAACGAACGCCTGGGTAGACTTCCCCGGCTGACATGCGCCAAAGCACCCGCGTCGGGACCTCGGCGGGATTCATCGCTTCTCGGGTTGACGCCCGTCGTCCCTTGTGCGGCGCAGGCAGCCTGTTTGTTCGGACGAACGCAGGATTCGGTCCGAGAAAATCGTTTTTATTGAAACTCCATTGACCTATAGTACGGGAGGTGAGCCGGCTTGTTCTCCCTTCGGCAGGAAGAATTGCTCTACAGCCTCCGCCCAGCCGGGCAGGTTCGCATTGCGCCGTCCATGGACGACCGGCGCGCCTGGGCCTCCTTTGACCCGGAGGCTTCCCGCTCGCTTCTTCTGCGGGCGGAGAAGGCATTCCGAGCGCCGCTGCCCCATCTGACGGCGAGCGACTACCTCCTTCGGCCCGACGCCGAACCGCCCGAGGGCCATCTGCTCCGCCGCTCTCAGGCCGCACAACTGATCTTGGGCGCCTGCGTCTCCGGCGATGAAAAATACCTGTCCAAGGCCGCCGACCTGATCTGGATGATGGCGGAGGAATCCAGCTGGGCCGCTTTCCCCCGCCGCGGCGCGCCGCTGCCCGCCTTCGGTTCGCCGGACATGGACCTTTACGCCGCCCGCACGGCGGAGCTGTTCGCGCTGGCCCGCCAGATGGTGGGCGCGCGGTTTGACCGCATGACGCCGCAGCTGAACGCCCGCATCGAGTACGAACTGCGCCGGCGGGTGTTTGATCCGATCATCGCGCGGGACGCGGAGGATTGGATGCACCTCTCCGGGGAAGCGCCCCGGATCGTCCAGCACCTGATGGCCGCCTGTGTGGCCGGTGAGACCGACGAGGGCGAGCGGCGCTGGCAGGTGCTCAGGCGACTTCTCAAGCTGCTGGAGGGCATTCTGCGCGTCCAGCCGTCCGACGGCGGCGCGACCGGCGACCTTAAGCGGCATGTGGAGGCCAGCTGCGCGCTGAACGACTGCTTCGCGCTGATCTCCCTGATCAGCGGCGGCGAGGTGGAACTTCGCGACGAGCCGCAGTTCATCGACATGGCCGTCCTGCCCTGCAAACTGCACATCGGGGACGGATGGTTTATCAACCCCGGCGGCGACCCGCGGCCGGACCTTTCGCCCGACGCCCTGTTCCGGCTGGGCGAGGGCGTGCGCTCGGGCTGCCTGTGCGGTCTGGCCGCGTGGCTCCGGCGTCAGAACCCGGACCGGGAGACGGAAAACAGTCCTCTCTTTGCGCAGATCACCTATCTGCGCGGCCGCGCCAATCTCCTCCGGGAGCCCGCGCGCCTGACATTGCCGGGATCGGCGCTATTGCCGGACATGGGCGCGGCCATCGCCCGATCGGGCGACTTCTTCGTCGCGCTGACCGGCGGCGACCGCCGCGGCGCGTTCTCACACAAGGACGCGGGCGACATAGCGCTGTACTACCGGGGCAAGCCGGTTCTGGTCGACTGCGGCCTCCCCGGCGCGGACATGCACAACGTGCCCGCCGTCGAAGGCGTGGAACAAAGCGGCGCGCGCCGCCCGCCGGAACCTCCGGAACTACGTGACGACGGCTACTGGATGCTGACGATGGGCATAGGCCATGCCTACCCCGCCGCCGCGAAACTCTACAGCTGGCAGCGCAGCCTGATCCTGTCGCCCGGTGAGAATCTGGTGCGGCTGATCGACGCCTTCGACTTTGAGGGCGGTAAAAAGCGGGTGACGCTCCGGTTCATTACGCCCCTTGAGCCTTCGCTGCTGGATGGCGGCGCGGTTCTTGGCCCGATTTCCATGCGCTTTCCCGGCGGGCTGACCCCGTCGGTTTCGCCGGTTCCCATGGAGGACGCGCGCCTTCGCGCGCTGTGGGGCGACAGGCTCTACCGCCTGGAGCTGACCAGCACCGAAGCCGTGCCCGGCGCCCGGCTGGATTTCACGTTCTCGCCCGCCGGATAGGCGGCCTAATTAGAAAGGAAGTGCTCTCCCATGACCCCGTTCCAGATGAAGTACGAAACGCAAATCGCGGAGCTGGCGCGCGCCGCAAACCGTCTGGCCGAACTCGGCTTTGTGACCAGCCAGGGCGGAAACCTGTCGCTGCGCGCCGATGAGGACGTGCTACTGATCACCCCCACAAAGGTAGCCAAGGCTGCCATCACGTTTGAAGACATCTGCGCTGTCGATATGCACGGCAAGGTGCTCTACGCCAAAGAAGGCAGAAAGCCCACCGGCGAATGGCTCTTCCATGTGGGCATCATGAACAAGCGCCCAGACGTCAAAGGCATCGTGCATGCCCATCCGCCGATCCTCACCGGCTTTGCCATCGCGGGCGGCGACTGGCTGCAAATGCCCTTCCTGCCGGAACCGGTGATCGAGGTAGGCCCGATGATCATGGTGCCCTACGCCGAGCCACTCTCCGAGAAGCTGGCGCAGAATTTTGACGCGGTCATCGAGAAATCCAACGGCTTCCTGATGGAAAACCACGGCGCGGTCATGGTCAGCCCGGAGGGCGTGTGGCGCGCCATCGAATTCCTGGAGATGATGGAAGCCGCCGGCAAGTCCATCCTGGTGGCCAAAATGCTGGGCAACACCAAGACCATCCCCGCGGCCGACGTCAAAAACCTGGAAAACGTCATCCACGTCCGCAACCTGCCGATGCCTGGCCTGCCGGGCGTCGTCCAGAGCCTGAACGATATCTTCGTGTTGTAATGCACAGGAGAGCATAATGCCCGGCCCCGCCCGAAATGGGAAGGGAAGGATCCTTGCTTTAAGAGGCTGCCGTGCTGGGATATATCCCAGCACGGCAGCCTCAGGCTGTCAAAGAACCCACTTATCGAGCAGCGAAGGGTGGGTTCTTGCGT
>CALGYL010000256.1 GCA_937934775.1 uncultured Clostridia bacterium | reverse complement strand
TAGGGCTCAAGACCGGGTGGGCTGAAGCGCTGCAGACCGCCTACGCAAACGGCACACTGCAGGTGTTCGGCGAGAATGGCGCGGCAATCAAAGTGACGCCCGAAGTGTTGAAGCGGATCGGCCCCACAGACATCTTCCTCGAGGGGATGACGGATGAAAACGGAAATGCGGTGCTGGGCGTCGTCATCACGCAAAAGCTGGGCACCAAGGAAGCCGTGGACGCGGCTGATAGCCAGCTCAAGCAAGTACCGGACAATTTCCTGCCCGACTGGCTGAAGTCCAGCACGAGCGATAAAGTGACGTCCATCACCAGCCTCGTGCAGGGTGTGGAAGATCTGACTGCAGCCGGTGAAGACTTAAGTGCCCAGCAGGGCAAGTCGGTGATCCTGGACCAACTGACCAGCCTGAACAGCGCGGACATCCAGAAGATCTCCGATTCCATCGCGGCAGCCATGGCGGCGCTGAATAGCGGCACACTGGATCCGACCACTGAAGCGCAGGTGCAGGAACAGCTCAATGCTCTACTCACCGTCGTCCGGACCGCGGACGAATACCTGGGCGTCGGCAACGATATCTCCGCGGGCATCGCGAGCGGTCTCACCACCTATGGCTGGACAGGAGATGCGGCGACCGTCGCCACTTCCATTGAAACCGCACTGCGCACCGCGGCACAAACACACTCGCCATCCGCCATGACGCGCCCGATTGGCGTGGATCTTGCCGCGGGCGTCGCCTTCGGCATGATGGCTTATGGGTTCGGTTCCGCTGCCGGGGTGGTCGCCGCCAAAGCAAAGTCCGCTCTATCTGCCGAAATCACTACGGATACGATGAAGCCCATCGGCAGAAATGCCATGGTCGGCATGGCAGCGGGCATCCTGAGCGGTCAGAACCTCGTCGTGAACGCGATGCGGATTGTAGCCGAAGCCGCCGTTCGCGCCGCGAAAGCGAAGCTCAAGATCCAATCGCCGTCCAAGGTGTTCCGGGACGAAGTTGGTCGGATGATGGTTCGGGGCATCGGAGTTGGTGTGGAACAGGAAGGTAAGGCCCAAGCGAAGATCATCCAAAATGCTGCCCGGTACCTGACCGGCGCAGCACAGGCGGGCGCATCCATGAACAGCAGCTACGATAACCGCCGCACCTATCATCAGGATCAGAGCGTGACTGTTCAGGTGGACAAACTCTACGTCCGGGATGAGAAGGATGTGCGAAGCCTAGCCATTGAACTGGCGCAGTTCAACAAAACACAGTACGCGGGCATGGGCGTCCGCTAAAAAAGCATCGTGAGGTGATGAGGGATGGCCGATTGGTTCGCCTGGAACGGCGCGAAATGTACAGACTACGGAATCCATGTGCTGACCCACCCGGCCATCTCCAGGCCCAAGGAGCGCGTGACCACGCAAGCGGTGCCGGGGCGTAGCGGGACGCTGACGATCACGGAGGGTGACTGCGTGTATGATGAGTTCATCGCCACCTGCGAGTGCATCGCGCCGAACCCGGCATCCATCCCCGCGTTCTCTGCCTGGTTGCAGGGTCCCGGCGTCGTGATGTTCGGGAACCAACCCACCGGGTTCTACTACGCCCGCGTCAACAACCAGATCGACTTCGAGACGGTAGTGCGCGGGCGTCTGCAGCGAAAGTTCACAGTGAACTTTCGCTGCCAACCCTTTCTATACCTGCTGGGTGTGGAAATTATTGTGCTGACATCTTTCGGCCAGATCGCGAACCAGGGCACCGTCTTCGCCGAGCCCGTTATCACAGTAGAGGGCACCGGCGACATCGACCTGATGGTCGGCGAGGTGACACTGGGGATCGCGGGCCTCGTTTCCTCAATCACCATCGATGTGCCGCAGCGGTTGGCGTACCACGAGGGCATCAACCTCACCGGCTCCCTGACCGGGGACGATTGGCCGACGCTGCCGGTGGGGTCGACGGCCATCTCCTGGACGGGGAGTGTGTCCCGCATCACGATCACCCCCAACTGGAGGGCGCTCTGATGGGCGACGTGTACGTCTACCCCCCGGACGCCGAGGACTTCGACACCATGGGCCTCTGCGGGGCGCTTTCCGCGACATCCTGCGTGCACACCGAGGCACGGAACGATCTCTCGGAGATCGTGCTCTCGCATCCTATCGACGAGGCCGGGCGCTGGGCGTTTCTGCAGAATGACTACATCCTCAAGTGTGACGTGCCCGTGCGCACCGTGCCGCCCATCACCCCGGAGGGGATGCTGGTCACCGCTCACGAGGTGTGGACCATCCGCACTGCAACTACGAAAACCCAGCGTAATCTCTACTACAAAGCGACCGGCAACAAAGTGCGCAAGAAGAACCTGCCGGTGGGCCTGAGCATCCCCATCATCTTCAAGGGCGAGAACCGATACAAGGGGGTTTTCACAGGACGAAAGAAGTACCGGCACAAGGGCAAGTGGCGTTGGAAGACCTATACCTACTACGGCTGGATCGCGAAGTCTGCCATACAGTACACGCTGACCGAGGATTGGCCCAACGATCCCGCCGCCATCGAGGAAGTCGCGCCCGCGTGGATCGTAGCCGACCAGCTCTTTCGCATCTACAAGGTGGAGCTCCGGGACGACGGCGTGACGGCCTATGCCCGGCACATCTTCTATGACCTCCTGAACAACCTCACCTCGTACCCGGCCGGGCAGACGGATTGTGTATCAACGGTGGACGGAATCCTTGAGAACTGCCTCGTACCCACGCTTTTTTCCGGCTTTACTGATGTGGGCGGCGATCGGGTCATCGATGGCTGGACGCGGGTCAATCCCGTCAGCGCGCTGCTCGACCCCGAGACCGGCGCGGCGGCGCTATGGGGCGCGGAGATCGTCCGCGACAACTTCGATTTCTTCCTGCTCCGGGATGCGGGGCTGAATCGCGGGGTTCGGATCGAATACGCCAAGAACTTGCTGGGCGTATCCTGCGAGGTTGATGCCTCCGATGTGGTCACTCGGATCGTGCCAGTCGGCAAAGACAAGAGCGGTAAGGATCTGTTGCTCACGGCGGGCAGCTACAACGTGGACAGCACCGTGTACACCATCGCCGCCGATCAGACCTGGATTGACAGCCCGCGGGCTTCCCTGTACCCCGCGCCCCACGTGCAGGCGCTCATCTGCTCCGGCGAGTGCAAGGAGACTAAGACGGTCTCAAAGACGGCTGTGAGCATCCGTATGATCCGGGAGGCTTTGGCCGCACTGGCGAACGACGCCGATCTGCCCAAGGTGTCCCTGAAGGTGGAGTTTTTGTCGCTCGGGGATTCGGAGGAATACGCACAATACCGGAGCCTCGAGGATGTGTTCCTCTATGACCGGGTCCGGGTGAAACATCCAGGTATCCAGCTTGACGTCCTGACCGAGGTCAACCGCGTGGAGTTCGACTGCCTGAACGAGAAGTTCCGGTCCATTGAACTGGGCTCCGTCCGCCAGGACATGCGCAAGACCGCGGTCGCCTCCTGGCAGCTGCCCTCCACCATCTCCGGCCGGAAGATCGCCATGGAGAGCATCTCCGCCGCGCAGCTGGAGCCCGAGTCGGTGGAGGAG
>CALGYL010000255.1 GCA_937934775.1 uncultured Clostridia bacterium | reverse complement strand
AGGATTTTAGGCGCACGAAGCGCTTCTTCCATCGCATCTAAAAACCATACGGGTTTTTTGATGCTCAGAAATGCCCGGCGCGCGTGTCGCCGGGCATTTGAAAAGGTGCGATGGGGCTGCCGTCAGTCCCGCTCCGACCGTGCGTCTTAGCCCTGAAGCGCCTTGAGCACGACCTTCTGGAGCGGCGAGATGGAGACGGTGGCGACGCTGGACAGATCAGCTTCTGCGGCATCGCCTTCCTCGGTCAGCTTGATACCGGTGATCTGCTCGGCGTTCTTGCCCAGAATGTACTGCGCAAACGCTGCCGCCTGTTCGTTCCATTCCTTGCCGATTTTGGAGGCCTTGCGCATGCCGTACGCATCGCCCAGCTCGTTCTTGGTCTGGGGCGCGGCGCTGACGTCGGAGGTAATCTGGCCCTTGGCGTCGAACGCCACAGTGCCCTGGAGTCCGTCGATGATGCAGCTGGTGACGACCCCCTGATCGTTGTAGGTCAGGGCCGTCAGGAACGAATAGGACTGCGCGGAGCCGTCCTTGCCCTCGGCCACGGCCTTGGACAGGTGCATGTCGGTGGTGATGGCCATGCCCAGCTTGTCGCCGGTCTTCGCGCCCAGCGCCTGGGCGTTCTGCACAGCCTTGGCGATGGCGGCCACGTAGCTGTCAATCCGGATGGTGACGGAGGCGGTCAGCGCGGCGTCGGTGGCATGCTTCTGGTCGTCGAGGCCAATGGCCAGCACTTCGTCCAGCGTCTTGCCCTTGATGTACTCGGCCAGCGAAGCAACCTGCTCGTTCCACTCCTTGCCGATGGGAGACGCCTTGGCCATGCCGTAATCGGCGCCGATTTCGTTCTTGGTCGGGAAGGTGGTCGCCACGTCGGTCTTCAGCTGACCGTCGGCGGAGAAGTTGATCTTGGCCTGAATGCCATCAATCTTGCAGTCCACAATCTTGCCGTCCTGGTCCACGGTGACGGCGACCACTTCAGCGTCGGTCTGCGCCAGGCCGTCGGCGTCCGCGGCGGCGGACTTGGAATTGGCCAGCGAGGAGACGGCCGCCAGACCCACCTTCAAATCGCCTTCCGCAGATACAGAAACGGTCGTAAGGCCGATCACGAGAATAAGAGCTACGAGAAGCGCGAGCGTTTTCTTCATAACAGGGCACCTCCAAACGTATTGTTGGTAAACCTAAACTACCTGTATCCATACTATCAAATCCCTGTCGCGCTGTCAACACAGCGGGCGCAAATCGATAAATTTTTACTCAATTAACAGCCGCGCCAGTTTTATGGAAAAAATGCCTCCATCTTGGATCGGGCCCCAAAAAGTGGTATAATTGACGCGGAAAAACGGCCCCAAACGCGCCGGATGGAGGAATGGATATGAACATGACCGAGGCCTTCCGCGCCACCGCGCCTCACCCCTTTGCCTACCTGATCACCCGCGATGCCCAGGAGAAGTGCAACGCGATGGGCGTTTCCTGGTGGACCTTCGCGGCGGTCAACCCGCCCACGCTGGCAGTGTGTGTGGGCAATAAAAAGCATACGCTGGATGTAATCCGGCGCACCAACCGGTTCTCCCTCTGCCTTCCCGACCAGTCGCTTCGGGAGCAGGCCAGAAAAGTCTGCGCCACCTCCGGCGCAAAGGTGGACAAGGTGAAAGAATTGGGGATCGAGCTGACCGCCGGGCAGACCGGCTTCCCCATTTTGAAAAAGGCGCGGGCCGTCTTTGAGTGCGAGGTTCGGCAGATACTGGACCTGGGCGACCATTCGCTGTGCGTGGCTTCCATTCTGGCATTCAGCGAAGATCAGGAGCAGGAGGCGCTGCGCACCACGGAGGAAGGCTATACACTATAGGGGCAATGAAAAACCGGCGGGGGTTCATCGCGAAGGAAATGCCCTGCGCACACCAGTCGCCGGAACCAACTGACTGACACAACCGGTATAACGCAATAGACTGCGCCAGCATACGCTGGCGCAGTCTCAGACCATCAACAAAGGCGCTCAGCCCTGTCGGGTTGGGCGCAAATTTTATGC
>CALGYL010000254.1 GCA_937934775.1 uncultured Clostridia bacterium | reverse complement strand
CGGCTCCGGGTGGGCTACGCCCGGGCGGGCCGTCTGATCGACGAAATGGAAAAGCGCGGCATCGTCGGCCCGGCCGACGGCGCCAAGCCAAGCAACGTACTGATCTCGCGCGAACAGTTCAAGCTGCTGTTCGGCGACATGTGAGGATTTTTATGGAGAGAACGGTTGGTCTTGTCTCGCTGGGCTGCTCGAAAAACCGTGTGGACAGCGAAGTGATGCTGGGCATTCTGACCCAGAACGGCTACAGGGTGGTGGGCGATCCCGCCCAGGCGGACGTAATTCTGGTCAACACCTGCGGCTTCATCCAGTCGGCCAAGGAGGAGTCCATCGAAGCGATCCTGGAGATGGCCCAGTATAAAAACGGTGGCCGGCTGAAAAAGCTGATCGTCACCGGCTGCCTGTCCCAGCGGTACGGCCAGCAGATCCGGGACGACATGCCCGAGGTGGACGCGATTCTCGGCGTCGCGGAGTACCAGAACCTGCCGGAGATCCTGGAAGAGGCGTTCCGTGGCGAGCGGCCTCTGCGCACCGGCGAGTGCGGCCGCTTCTTTGACAGCCCCAGGCTTCTGACCACGCCGTCCCATTCGGCCTATGTCAAGATTTCCGACGGCTGCGACAACCGCTGCGCCTACTGTGCCATCCCGCTGATCCGGGGCGGCTACCAGTCCCGTCCGGCGGATTCCATCCTGAAGGAGTGCCGGGCGCTGGCGGAGAACGGCTCCACGGAGCTGACGCTGATCGCGCAGGACACCTCCCGCTACGGGATCGATCTTCCCGGCGGGCCGGATCTCGCGGGCCTTCTGGAGCAGGTGAGCGAACTTGAGGGCGTGAAGTGGCTCCGGGCGCTGTACTGCTATCCGGACACCGTGGACGACCGGCTGCTGGACACCATAAAGCGCCTGCCCAAGGCGTGCAAATACCTGGACCTGCCGCTGCAGCACATCAGCGGCGAGCTTCTGCGCCGGATGAACCGTCGCGGCTCGCCCGAGCACATCCGCGAACTGATCGCCGCCTGCCGCGAGCGGGGAATCCTCGTTCGAACCACCTTCATCGTGGGCTTCCCGGGCGAGACGGAGGCGCAGTTTGAAGAGCTTTTGGACTTTGTGCGCTGGGCGCGCTTTGGCCGCCTGGGCGCCTTCACCTATTCACCGGAGGAGGGTACCGCCGCCGCGGCAATGCCCGGCCAGATCGACGAGGATGTCAAAAAAGACCGCCTCGACCGGCTGATGCTTCTGCAGCAGGACATCTCCCTTGCGCACAATCAGGCCCGCATCGGCGAGACGGCCGAAGTCCTTGTGGAAACCTTTGAAAACGGCCGCTACACAGGCCGCTCCCGGATGGAAGCGCCCGAGGTAGACGGCGTGATCCGCTTCAAATCCCGCCGGAAACTGAAGCCGGGCGAATACGCATGGGTGAAGATCACCGGCGCGGACGCTTACGACCTTTCCGGGGAGGAGCTTGCATGAACCTTCCCAACCGGCTGACCATCCTCCGGATTCTTTTGATCCCGGCGTTTGTGGCGCTCGTCATGATTGAATCGAAGCTGGCGCAGTCGCTGGCGGCGCTCACGTTCATCGCGGCGTCCCTGACCGACTGGATGGACGGCTGGTATGCCAGAAAACACCAGCAGGAGACCGACTTCGGCAGGCTCATGGACCCGATGGCGGACAAGCTGCTGGTCATGGCGGCGCTGATCGCGCTGGTGGCCCAGGGCCGCGCGCCCTGGCTGGCGGCGATGGTGATCCTGGCCAGGGAATTCATCATCTCGGGCATCCGGCTGGTGGCGACCGCCCAGGGCCGCGTGATTCCCGCCGACAAACTGGGCAAATACAAGACGGCAATGCAGATGGTGGCGCTTCCGATGCTGATCCTGTCGCCTATATTGGGCGAATGGTGCGCCATGGGCGGGGAGCTTTTCCTGTGGATCTCGGTGGCGCTTTCGGTGGCATCCTGCGTGAATTACATCCTGGCAAATCGGGAGGTCTTTACAAAATGATCTGCGAAATCCTGTCGGTCGGAACCGAACTGCTCATGGGCCAGGTGGCCAACACCGACGCGCAGTACATCTCGCGCCGGCTTTCGGAACTGGGCGTAAAAGTCTTCCGCCATACCACCGTGGGCGACAACCCCGAGCGGGTCAAGGAAGCGCTGAAAACGGCGCTCTCCCGCAGCGATCTGGTCATCACCACCGGCGGACTCGGGCCCACCGAGGACGACCTGACCAAAGAGATGGTGGCGGAGTACTTCGGCCTTCCGATGGAACTCCACCAGCCCTCGATGGACGCGCTGGTGGACCGCATGAAGCGCATCCACCCCGACCGGGAACTTACCCCCAACAACCTGAAGCAGGCCTACTTCCCGAAGGGCTCCATTGTGATGCCCAACCGCCGCGGCACCGCGCCCGGCTGCATTGTGGAGCAGGACGGAAAGGCCGTGGCCGTGCTGCCTGGGCCGCCCCGGGAGCTCAAGGACATGTTCGAGCAGCAGTTGGAACACTATCTGCTCAAGCGCCGGGAACTGAACCTGACTTCCCGCTTCTTCCGCATTTTCGGCGTGGGCGAGTCCAACGTGGAGAACATCCTGCTGGACCTGTTTCACAGCGAAAACCCCACGTTGGCGCTCTACTGCGGCGCGGGCGAGGTGACGGCGCGGCTCACCGCCTCCGGCGCGCCGGGCACGGATCTTGCGCCCCTTCTGGACCCGGTGGAGGCTGAGATCCGGAAGCGCCTGGGCAATGCCGTCTATGCCGAGGGCCGCGACCAGACGATGGAGTGCACGGTTCTGGGCCTGCTCATCGAGCGCGGAGAGACCATCGCGCTGGCCGAGAGCTGCACCGGCGGAAAGCTGGCCGCGATGCTCACCGACTGCCCCGGCGCGTCGGGCGCGCTGGCGGAGGGCTTTGTCACCTATTCGAACGAGGCCAAGATGCGCTCGCTGGGCGTCGAGGAAGGCGTCCTGCGCGCTTGCGGCGCGGTCAGCGAGGAATGCGCCCGCCAGATGGCGGAGGGTGCCCGGAAGGCTGCCAAAGCAACCTGGGCACTATCCGTTACCGGCATCGCCGGCCCGGACGGCGGCACCGCGGAAAAACCGGTAGGCACCGTGTTTATCGGCCTTGCGGGCCCCGGGGAAACCGTCGCGCGGCGCTTCCAGTTCCTGGGCGACCGGTCCTGGATCCGCACGCTCAGCTGCCAGAACGCGCTGGACATGCTGCGGCTTTCACTCATCGGGTAGGAAGCGCGGTCGCTTTCTGAGCATTAAAAAACCCGCATGGTTTTTTGATGCGATGGAAGAAGCGCTTCGTGCGCCTGAAATCCTGCCGGATTTCCGTGCGGCGCACTGACTGTTGGTACTGTTTCTGTCACCAGTGCGCGCACTGGTGACAGAAACACGCTTCCGGCGCACTGGTCGCCGGAA
>CALGYL010000253.1 GCA_937934775.1 uncultured Clostridia bacterium | reverse complement strand
TTTTATACCGAGCCCTGCGGCAAGGTGGCCCAGACGCTGTGCGAGCGGACCGGCATGAAGAAGGTATTCTTCGCCAACAGCGGCGCGGAGGCCAACGAGTGCGCCATCAAGACCGCCCGCAAGTACTCCTTCGACCGGTACGGCGAGGGGCGCGCGAGCATTGTGACACTGGAGAACAGCTTCCATGGCCGCACGGTGACCACCGTTTCCGCCACCGGGCAGGACAGCTTCCACCGTTTCTTCATGCCGTTCACTCCGGGCTTTATCCGCGCGCTGCCCAATCTGGCGGATACGCTGCCCAAGCTTGACAAATCCGTCTGCGCGATTATCATGGAGATGGTACAGGGCGAAGGCGGCATTGTGCCGCTGGAAAAGGCGTTTGTGCAGGCGGTGACCGAGTACTGTCAGGAGCGGGACATCTTGGTCATCGTCGACGAAGTGCAGACCGGCATCGGCCGCACGGGCACACTGTTCTCCTGCCAGCAGTTTGGCATCACGCCCGACATCATCACCTGCGCGAAGGGCCTGGGCGCGGGGCTGCCCATCGGCGCAGCGCTGCTTGGCGAGAAGACCGGGGACGTGCTGGGCTACGGCGATCACGGTTCCACCTTCGGCGCGAACCCCGTCGCCTGCGCGGGCGCGGTTGAGGTTTTGGATCGCCTGGACGAGGCGCTTCTGGAGAGCGTCCGCGAGAAGGGTACCTACATCGTCGAAAAGCTGAAGCGCCTGCGCGGCGTGAAGTCGGTCACCGGCATGGGGCTCATGCTGGGCGTTGAACTGGAAGATTTCACCGCGCAGCAGCTGGTCGCCGAGGGCATCAAAAAGGGCGTGCTGACCCTGACCGCCAAGAAAAAGCTTCGGCTTTTGCCGCCGCTCACCATCACTTATCCGGAAATCGACCGCGGCCTAGCCGCGCTGACCGCGGCCATTGGAAGCCTTGAAGGAGGAAACTGAATGAAACACCTGTTGTCGCTCACCGACCTGACCGCCGAAGAGATTCTGGAGCTGCTGGACCTGGCCGATGAACTCAAGGCCGACCACAAGCGGGGCATCCACAAACCCTTGCTCGCCGGGAAGACCCTGGGCATGATCTTCCAGAAGGCGTCCACCCGCACCCGCGTATCGTTCGAAGTGGGCATGTACCAGTTGGGCGGCTACGCGCTGTTCCTGTCCAATCGGGACCTTCAGATCGGGCGCGGCGAGCCGGTGCAGGACACCGCCCGCGTGCTGTCCCGCTATCTTGACGCCATCATGATTCGCACCTATCAGCAGAAGGAAGTCGAGGATCTGGCCAAGTACGGCTCGATCCCGGTCATCAACGGCCTGACCGACCTTTCCCACCCCTGCCAGGTACTGGCGGACCTGATGACCATCCGCGAATATTTCGGCAAGCTCAAGAGCCTCAAGCTGGCCTTTGTCGGCGACGGCAACAATATGGCCAATACGCTGATCGTCGGCGGCCTTAAGACAGGCATGTCGGTCTCCGTCGCCTGCCCGAAGAACTATCGGCCCGACCGGGAAGTCCTCCGCTTTGCGGAAGCCTACGGCGATATGTTTGAGATCACCGAGAGCCCGGAGAAGGCTGCCGCGGGCGCGGACGTTTTGGTGACCGACGTGTGGGCGTCCATGGGCCAGGAAGAGGAAAAGACCGAGCGCGAAAAGGCGTTTGGCGGCTATCAGATTGACGATACGCTGATGGAGCTGGCCAACCGCGGCGCGATTGTGCTGCATTGCCTGCCCGCCCACCGCGGGGAGGAAATCACCGAGGATGTTTTCGAAACCCACGCCGGAGAGATTTTCGACGAGGCGGAAAACCGGCTCCACGCGCAGAAGGCCGTGCTCGTAAAATTGATGGGATGACCCGAAGAGGGGCGGAGGGCGTGAAAGCCATTCCGCCTTTTTCATGAAAGCGTCCGGATCCGCAAGCGGCATTCTGGCGCATGGTTAACCGCGCGAGCCGAAATTCTGCGGAATGCCCGGGCGCCTCACGGACTGAGAGAGATGCTTCCATTGCCAGTGTGCGAATTGGCTTGGATACGCATGTCCGGCGCGCTGTCCGTCGGATACGATACATCGAACGACCGGGTTGTCGGCATATGGGCAGCCAAACTTCAAATTTCAACGGGGGAAAATATGAAGAGCGATGCGGTTCTGGTTTTGCAGACCGGGCAGATGTTTCCCGCCAGGCGCTTTGGCGCGGGCGGGGAAATTTCCGCGGAACTGGTGTTCACCACGGCGATGGTCGGCTACGTGGAAACGCTGACCGACCCCAGTTACCACGGGCAGATCGTGGTACAGACCTTCCCGCTGATTGGCAACTACGGCGTGATGCGGGAGGATTTTGAGAGCGATTCGCCTAGACTCAGCGCGTACATCGTCCGGCAGTACTGCGAAGTGCCATCCAACTTCCGCTGTGAGACCGATCTGGACTGTTATTTGAAAAAGAGCGGGATCATCGGCCTTTGCGGCATCGATACCCGCGCGCTGACCCGCATCATCCGGGAGACCGGCGTGATGAACGCCGCCATTCTGGACGAGGCGCCGGCGGACCTTCCCGCCTTCTGCAAGGCGCTATCGGAAAAGGCGCTGTCCTCCGACGTGCATCAGGTGACCTGCAAGGCCCCCTATACGCTGGGCGACGGCGAACGGCACGTGGTTTTGTGGGACTTCGGCTTCAAGCGCGGCATGGCGCAGGCGCTCGTTGACCGGGGCTGCCGGGTGACGGTGGCGCCCGCGTCCATCACCTGCGAGGAAATTCTTGCGCTGAACCCGGACGGCGTGCTGCTGTCCAACGGCCCGGGCGATCCGGCGGTGAACCTTTCCATCATCCGGGAGCTTCGCAAGCTGGCCGAGACCGGCATGCCCATCTTCGGCATCTGCTTGGGGCATCAGCTGCTGGCCCTGGCGATGGGCGCAAAGACCGAAAAGCTAAAATACGGACACAGGGGCGCGAACCAGCCCGCTCGCTATATCAAAACCGGAAGACTCTACATCACCAGCCAAAACCACGGCTACGCGGTCGTTCCGGGCACGCTGCCCGCGGGCGCGCGACAGTCCTTTGAAAACGCCAACGACCAGACAAACGAAGGCGTCGAGTTCGATTCCATCAACGCGTTCACCGTGCAATTCCACCCGGAGGCGCGGGGCGGCCCGCTGGACACGTCCTTCCTGTTCGACCAATTCGTCTCGAGGATGGAGGAATGCGCCCATGCCGCTGGCAAATGATCTGAAACGGGTGATGCTGATCGGCTCCGGCCCGATCGTGATCGGGCAGGCCGCCGAGTTCGACTACGCCGGGACCCAGGCCTGCCGCGCGCTGAAGGCGCTGGGGCTGGAGGTCATCCTGGTCAACCCCAACCCCGCCACCATCATGACCGATACGGCCATCGCCGACCACATCTACATCGAGCCATTGTCGATTGAAGTGCTCAAGCGCATCATCCGCAAAGAGAAGCCGGACGGCCTTCTGTCCACCATGGGCGGGCAAAGCGGCCTGACGCTTTCGATGCAGCTGGCGAAGGAAGGCTTTCTGGAGCAGGAGGGCGTGCGCCTTCTGGGCGCGCGGCTGGATACCATCGACAAGGCCGAGGACAGGCTGCTGTTCAAGGAAACCATGCAGTCGATCGGACAGCCCTGCATTTCCTCCGCCGTGGTGACCGACGTGCCCACGGCGCTGGACTTTGCGGAGACCATCGGCTACCCGGTTATCGTCCGCCCCGCGTTCACGTTGGGCGGTTCCGGCGGCGGCATCGCCGCCGACCGGGACGCGCTTATGGAGATTTCAAGGGGCGGCATCGAAGCTTCGCCCATCGGGCAGATTCTGGTCGAGCGCTGCGTCGCGGGCTGGAAGGAGATTGAGGTCGAGGTCGTGCGGGACGCGGATGGCAATGCCATCGCGGTCTGCTCAATGGAAAACCTTGACCCGGTCGGCGTGCACACTGGGGATTCCATCGTCATTGCGCCCGCGGTCACGCTGGCCGACCGGGAATACCAGATGCTGCGTACCGCGGCCCTTGACATCATCCACGCGCTGAAGGTGGAGGGCGGCTGCAACGTGCAGTTCGCGCTCAACCCGGAATCCTACGAATACGCGGTGATCGAGGTCAACCCCCGCGTGTCCCGCTCCTCCGCGCTGGCGTCAAAGGCCACCGGATACCCCATCGCGAAGGTCGCCGCGCAGATCGCGGTGGGTCTGACACTGGGTGAGATCCAAAACGCCGTCACCGGCAAGACCAGCGCCTTCTTTGAACCTGCGCTGGACTATGTGGTGGTCAAGTTCCCCAAGTGGCCCTTTGACAAGTTCGTCTACGGCCGCCGCACGCTGGGCACCCAGATGAAGGCCACCGGCGAAGTCATGGCCATCGCGCAGACCTTTGAGGAAGCGCTGATGAAGGCCATCCGCGGCGCGGAAATCTCGATGGATACGCCCCGGAGCCCGAAGTTCGCCGGACTGACCGAGGAGGAGATTCTCGCATCCGTCGGCCAGGCCACGGACGAGCGCCTGTTTCTCCTGTACGAGGGCCTTGCGCGGGGTATCTCCATTGAGAAGCTGCACGAGGTCACGCTGGTGGACGAGTGGTTCCTGGCGAAGCTGAAAAGGCTGTACGAGATCGAAGCCGCGCTGAAAAACGGCTTAAGCGACGAATTGTATCAGGCCGCAAAGCGGGCGGGCTATCCCGATCAGGCCATTGAGCGCATCAGCGGGCAAACGGTCAAAAAACCGGCAAAGATCGGCTATAAGATGGTCGATACCTGCGCCGCGGAGTTTGAGGCGCAGACGCCCTACTTCTACGCGTCCCAGGACGAAGAAAATGAGGCGGCGGAGTTCATCGCCAAAAAGGGCAGCGGCAAAAAGCGGGTGATCGTGTTTGGCTCCGGCCCGATCCGCATCGGCCAGGGTATTGAATTCGATTACGCCTCCGTCCACTGCGTGTGGACGCTGAAACAGCAGGGCTATGAAGTCGCCATGGTCAACAACAACCCGGAGACTGTATCCACCGACTTCGACACCGCCGACCGCCTGTACTTCGAACCCCTGACACCGGAGGACGTGCGCGGCGTGATCGAAACCGAAAAGCCCTACGGCGTCGTGGTGGCCTTCGGCGGACAGACCGCCATCAAGTTGACCAAGAGCCTGAGCGCCATGGGCGCGCATATCCTGGGCACTTCGGCCGACGCCATCGACGCCGCCGAGAACCGGGAACGGTTTGACGAGGTGATGAACCGCCTTGGAATCAAGCGGCCCGAGGGCGCGGGCGTGTATACGCTTCCGGACGCGCTGAAAACCGCCGAGCGGCTTGGATACCCGGTCCTTGTGCGCCCCAGCTACGTGCTGGGCGGGCAGAACATGATCATCGCCTTTGAGCCGGAGGAGATCGTTCGGTATATGAACATCATCCTCGCCGGCGGCATTGACAGCCCGATCCTGATCGACAAGTACCTGATGGGCACCGAAGTCGAGGTCGACGCCGTGTGCGACGGGGAGGAAATCCTGATTCCCGGCATCATGGAGCATGTGGAGCGAGCGGGCGTACACTCGGGCGACTCCATCGCCGTTTATCCCGCCTGGAACCTGACCGGGCCGGTCACCCAGCGGCTGATCGACTGCACCAGAACGCTGGCGCTTGCGCTGAACACCCGGGGGCTTATCAACATCCAGTACGTGATCTATGAAAACGAGGTTTACGTAATCGAGGCCAACCCACGCGCCTCCCGTACGATTCCCTATATCAGCAAGGTGACGGGACTGCCGGTGGTGGACATCGCCACACGCGCCATGCTGGGTGAAAAGCTCCGGGACATGGGCTTCGGCGCGGGGCTTTACCGGCAGTCCGTGTTCTCCGCGGTCAAGGTGCCGGTGTTCTCCTTTGAAAAACTGGCCGATGTGGACACGCACCTGGGCCCGGAAATGAAATCCACCGGCGAGGTGCTGGGGATCGGCCGGGTGATGGAGGAAGCCATCTACAAGGGCCTTCTGGCCGCGGGCTACAAGATGGCGTCCAAGGGCGGTGTGCTTATTACCGTCCGCGACCGTGACAAGGCGGAAGTCATCCCGATCGCCCGGCAGTTCCGCGAGCTTGGCTTTGCGCTCTACGCCACGCAGGGTACCTACTACGCGCTGGCCCGCGCCGGGATCGACGCCACCGCCGTCGGAAAACTGCACGAGGGGCATCAGGACATCTGGGAGCTTCTGGACAGCGGCAAGCTGCAGTACCTGATTTCCACATCCAGCAAGGGGCTTCTGCCCCAGCGGGACAGCGTGCAGTTGCGCCGCCGCGCCATCGAGCGGTCCATCGCATGCCTGACGAGCCTTGATACCGCCGGTGCCCTGGTCCGGGCCATCGCCAGCGATTACTCCCAGAAGAACATTGAGCTACTGGACATTGCGAAGCTCCCCACCCGCCGAACGAAGCTGCACTTTGTGAAGCTTCGGACCGGCGACAACGACTACATTTACTTCGACTGCTTCCAGCAGACCATCGATAGCCCGGAATCCTTGAGCGTGCTCCTGTCCAGCCGTAGGAAGTCCATCGGCGGCGACGGACTGGTGCTGATCGAGCCAAGCGACGTGGCGGATGCCGGCATGCGCATCTACAATGCCGACGGCTCCTTGGGCGAGGTCAGCGGCAACGCCATGCGCTGTGTCGCGAAGTACCTCTATGAGAGCGGCCGCGTCCGCCGGGATCGCCTGCGCATCGCGACCGGCGCGGGCGTGAAGGCGCTCAGACTCTACATCCGGGACGGCGAGGTCTACTCGGTGGAGGTGGGCATGGGCAAGCCCAATTTTCGCTCCGAAGCGGTACCGATGCTGAACGTCACGCCGGAAGCCGCCCAGGCGGGCGAGGTGGTCAACCAGCCCTATTCCATCGGCGGCGGTTCCTTCAAAATCACCTGCCTTTCGATGGGCAACCCACACTGCGTGATCTTCGTGGAGGATGTGGACGCGGTGGATCTGAACCGCTTCGGGCCGGTATTGGAACACGCGCCCATCTTCCCCAAGCGCGCCAACATCTCCTTCGCGCAGAAGCGGAGCGAGACGCTCTTCCGGGTGCGGGTGTGGGAACGCGGCATCGGAGAAACCCGTTCCTGCGGCACCGCCGCCTGCGCGGTAGCCGCGGCCGCGGTGAAGTTGGGATACGCGCCGATGAACCGGGATATTCAGATCAACCTGCCGGGCGGCCAGATCATCATCCACCTGACGGAAGACGACCTGAAGATGACCGGCGACGCCCAGCGGGACTTCGAGGGCGACATCGAAATTTAGAGAATGTGAGAACTCAAAAGAATGCCGTCCGGAAGCAAGCGCTTTCGGACGGCATTCTTCATGTTGCCCGGGCACCCCAGGAGCCGAGAAAAACAGTGAACCAAGTCAGGGCGGCAAAGAGCGCCGCGTTAGTCTGCGAGCGCGGCATCAGGCAAGGAAGGAAAGCAGCACAGTTTCCGGAGAAAGGGAACTCTATTCGTCCAGCGCCAGGCGCGCGGCGGGGAAGGGGGCGAGCGCCCGGGGCAGGATGCCCAGGACGTAGGCGATCAGTACGCCGTAGTTGGTGACGGACACGCCCTGCCGCATCGCTTCCTCCACCCGGAAGGACATCTCCCGGCGGTTCAGCATGCAGCCGCCGCAGTGGACCACCAGCTGGCAGCCGCGCACGTCATCCGGGAAAGACGCGCCGCTGGTCAGCTCGATGACCGGCTCTGCGTGGGAAAAAGCTCGAATCCAGGCAGGCAGCTTCTGACTGCCGATGTCGCCGCACTGTCTGTGGTGCGTGCATCCCTCCGAAATGAGGATTTT
>CALGYL010000252.1 GCA_937934775.1 uncultured Clostridia bacterium | reverse complement strand
CTGCTTGACCCAGTCGGGGCTGTAGTACGAGCGGGTATGCCCGTCGTAGCGGTCGGCGTCGACGATCACGTAGGCGGGTTCGCCGTCAAAGCACAGAAACTTGTAGTCGTAGGGAGCCTTGCCGTTCTCGTCGCCGATAAAGGCTTCGATCAGGATGCGGGGCACGATGTCCTTGTAGGGCCACTCCCGGCTGAGCCAGAACCAGTTGCGCTTCATCCAGCGCTCGAGCTTCCCCACCGCCGCCGCCCGGTCCGGCATAGATTTGTCGGTGACGAGGATGTTGGACGAGGAACCGTGGGTGCACTTGATCACAAAGCGGTCGGGCAGCGCATCCCAATCGATCGCCTCCGGCCGGTCGCAGGAAAAAAGCAGCGGGATCAGGTACTGCCCGCAGCCCTTCTCCGCCACATAGTCCCGGACGGCCAGTTTGTCGGCCATGCGGGTATAGAGGGGGTTCCGGTCGTACAACTTGATCCACTGCAGCTTTTCATTGTACAGCGTGGGATGGTCAAGATTCAGTTTTCGCCCCAGCTTGAGCCGGTACTGCAGCTTCAGGAAGGCGCGGTCGGGCACAAAGTTCAGATAGCCCTTCCGGCTCAGCTTCAGCGTCAGGTCGAAGCATTGCAGGCGCAGTTTTTCACTCATATGGGTCCCTCCCTCACAGAAGGATCAGCGGCACCAGCATCTCCTGCTCCGTCAGCCCGGCGTGGTGGCCGATCATCTTCCCGTGGGGCGCCGCGCCCTCGGCCCGGTAGTAGATGGCCCGCGTGCCGGTGGCCAGCGCCAGGTAGTCGCCGATGAAGTCGTCCGCCTTGTCGTTAAGTTTTCCCGGGCCGAAAAGCCCTGTGGAAAGCGCCTCCTCCCGGGGCATCAGGAGGAAGTCCATCCCAAGCGTTTCCAGAAACGCGCGCTCAAATTCCCGTTCGCGGCCCCGCTTGACATGAAGCGACGCCGCCCGGGATTCCAAGGAAGGCGGCATCGTCAGGCAGCGCATGAGATCCGCCCGCTCGTTCAGAAAAACAGCGTCCGTCACGTCGATCAACCCGTGATCGGCGGTGATGATCAGCGTGGTATCTTTCAACTTCGGGGCCAGCGCCTCCGCCCAACCGTTCAGCTGTCGGAGCGCCTTCACCGCCTTCTCGCTCCGGGCGCCGTGCTCGTGCATGGTCTCGTCCGGATCGGTCCAGTAGACAAGCGAGAACGCCTCCACGCCGTCCAGCCCCCGGATGGCGAGGGCAGCTTCGTCCGGCGTGCGCGCGATCACGAGGTCGTCCATGCCGGTCAGTGGACTGGGTTCAAAGGGAAAGACCGCGCGGGTGCGCACCCGGTCCCCCGCCGCGCGCCGGATGCGAGTGAACACGCTGTCATAGGGCATCAGCGCCCTTGCGGGCGAGGAGGTCAGACGCTCGTGGGAATAGCTGTCCCGGTCGAGAAAAATGTCCACCAGCCGCGCATACTCCTTGAAGTAGCAGCTCCAACCCAGCCAGCCGTGCTCCGCCGGGGACAGGGCCGAATACAGGCTGCCCGTGGCGGCGGTGGTGGTGGACGGGGTCACGCTGGTCAGGGTCGCAACCTGTCTGCGCCGAAGAAACGCGTCCTCCGGAAGAAGCGTCATCGCGTCGATCCCCATGCCGTCCAGTATGACTAGCGCCACGTGGGACTTTCGCCTGATGCCCGTCAGTTCCGGCAATGTCCCGTGGGGCGGCTCGGCCCCGAACATTTTCAGGACCGAGCAGGCCACGTTCAGAACGCTTCGGTTGTAATCCGGGAAGATCATGCGCCCTCCAGCTGAGAAATCGACCGGCGCAGGCGGGCGAGCGTCTCCTCCCGTCCCAGAAGGTACGCGATCTCAATCGCGCCGCCGGGCGTGGACGCCTGACCCGAAATCGCGACGCGCAACGGCCAGAGCACCTGGCCGTTCTTCATGCCGCTGACTTGGATGGCCGCCATCAGCTTTTCGTGCAGCGCCTCCTCCGTCCAGGGGGAAATGCCCTCGACCACCGGCAGCATGGCGCGAAGCGCGGTCAGCGCGATCTGCTCGTCGCACTTCATCTTCTTATGGACGTAGAGCTCCGGGCTGAAGTCCGGCATCTCCGCAAGGAACGTCACCATCGCGGGGAGGTCGGAGAGTACCTCGGTGCGGCCGTGCAAAAGCTCGGACAGCCTGTTCAGGTCGAACTTCGCCGGGTCCAGCGCCTTTGAAAGCCACGGCGTCGCCAGCGCCTCGAACTCTTCGGGCGTAGTTTTGCGCATGTACTCGGCGTTGAACCAGCGCAGCTTGTTGGTGTCGAAGATCGACGGGGACTTGTTGAGCCCCTCGAGGTCGAACTTCTCCTTC
>CALGYL010000251.1 GCA_937934775.1 uncultured Clostridia bacterium | reverse complement strand
TGCAAGTGATGTTCCCGGTCGCTGCCTGGTATTCCAGCAAGCCCGCGCCCAGCAGAAGCTTCGGTGATTGAGCGGACGTCCCGATCTGCAGCGTCGGCGACGTGATGGTCTTCAGCACGCCAAAGACGGCCATCAGCACCGCCGCGGCATCTTTGCCCTTCCAGAACTCAAGCTGCTCCAGCGCAAGCCGCGTCCAAAGGTCGCCGCCCTTATTGGAGATCGTCAATCCTTCGCCCCCGAACGTCAGGGAACTGGCAATATTATCCCAAGTGGCCTGTGAAGGCGCTGAAGCGAAGTTGGTCAGCGCCCCGGCCGCGTCCATCAGATCGTTGAAGGCATCGTTGTTGATCGTGCCGTTCTGCAGCGCTTCAATCAAACCTTGAATCGCCAGGTTGTCCACCACGACCTCCCAGCCCGGCAGGGAAGCGCGGTAGACCTTCAGTGCATTGGTGGTGGTGTTTCGCCAGAGCATCCCATCGACCGGGTTCACAGGCTCGGTCGCCTGTGCGATGATGTCGGTCAGATCGGAAATCGTAAATTGCGCTCGCGAAAGTGCCATTTAGGATACCTCGCAGGTGAACGTGGTCTTCACAGTCACGTCGTCCCCGTCGATGTAGATCACCTTGCCCGTGGCGAACGCCGCACCTCCGTCCAGTGCGTTTCCGTCCTTGTCGCGGCGATACCAGGTATAGGTCCGGGCGTGCTTGTAGGTCGCGTCCGCGGTCACATCCACCCACGCCGAGCCGGAGTAGCGCATCAGCGCCATCTGGGGCGTCGTCGTGGTGATCTTGTAGTAGAAATCACCCGTCGCGGGCGAGGAGGGTGCGGTGGCAGAGAAGGTCACCGACTTGAGCGCGTCGGTCTCCGCCCCGTTCTGCCAGATCCGGCAGATCAGGCAGGATGTGCCGACGGTGTTCTTGAACACACTGCCGCCGGTACTTTCAATGGCCGCCTGGTAGTTATCGGTCTTGTCTGTCAGGGTAATGGTGTCGGTGTAGGTCTTGCCGCCGTAGGTCATAGCGCACTGGTAGGCCTGAATCCCCACGACGTCGGAACCGCTGACGCTGAGGGTGGACGCCGTCTGCCCAGAGATCGTCGCCCAGGACCCGGCGGTGTACTTCTTCCAGACGTAGGTAGCGCCGGAGGATATGGCAGTCGCGCCGTCATAGGCGGCGGTCGCCAGGGTCAACGTTCCCGACTGGTTCTGGAACACCGCGCCGCTGGGCGCATACACGGAGAATACCACCGCGTTCGCGCCCGACGCGCCCGTAGCGCCGGTATTGACCTTGGACCAGGTGATGGCGAGGGTGGTGCAGACGGGCGAAGTGATCGGCACGGACAACGTGCCCTGCTGCTGGCCCGCGCCGCCCAGCGTGGCGTTGGCCGCAATGGTCAGAGTAATGGGGATCTCGCTGCTCACGGCACTTCCCACGGCGACCGTCATGCCGGTGGGCGCGCCGGTGACAGTTCCGACTGCGGGCGTGACCTTGGTCGTTCCGGTGTAGGCCACCACATTACAGACGACGCTGGTACCAGAGACCTGGCCGGAAGCGTTCGCCGCAAAGGTGATGTTCTCATTGGTCAGCATGGCGACGGAGGCGGATGCGCCGCTGGAACCATTAGGGCCTGCCGTGCCGTCGGCGACTTTGTACACACTGGTGGCGTCGCCGATGCCAGCGTCAGACGTGACCGCGCGGAGGGTCGCCACATCGCTGACCCACACCGCGTGCGCAGGCTTGACGACCAGCGTCGTCGTGGTGATCACGGTGTTGCCATCGCCGGTGGGGTAGTCCGTCCAGACGCCGGAGGAATTCTTGTACTGCCACTTGGAGAAGGTGACGTTCTGGATGTTCGCGGTCAAGGTGATGGACGTGGGGTTCGGGGTCGGGGAACCGGAGGGATACTTGAACACCTGCTCACCGGAGATCCAGCAGTTCTTTGCGTTCTGTCCGGTCTTCACCAGCGCGAAGTCGATGGCGGCGGACACAGAGATGGCCTCTCCGGTATCTGGGTCGGTATAGGTGACGCAGACGATGTAGGTCAGTGTGCCCGCGGAGATCGAAGCCATCTTGTTCTGGGTGACGGTCAGTACGCCGGAGGTGACGGTTTCACCCGTGGTCAGCGCAGTCTCGGACGCGGAACCCTCCCGGCGCTTCCAGTCAATCGTTAGCCCTGCTTGAGTGAGGGGAATCTGCGCCTGATCGGCGTAGACCACCGGCGTCAGGATGACGTTGCCGGCGGCAATCGACCAGTCCGGGGAGAAGGTCCCCGCGTTGACATCCTGTACTTGGATGCGCGGCTGATTGGAGTTGATGTAGCAGGACAGCGACTTTCCGTCCGCGAGGTCCACGATGCTGATCTGTCCGGTTGCCAGTGCGGCCATGGATCATTCTCCTTCCAAAGTGCAATGAAAAACCGCCTGACGCTTGACGTCGGCTGCGGTGACGGTGATGGCCTTGGTTCCCCGGTGCGTGGCGTTCCAGAGAGTGTCGCCATACGCATCCGGACTCGAGCGCGTCCAGGAGAAACGGGAAGCGTCATATTGAGTGGTAATGTCGGTCGCGCCCCGCAGGACCCTCGCGGTAAGCACCGTCTCGAGCACCTCCGGGGTCAGCACGCCACCCCGCGAGGCGACGATGGAGAGCGTGATGCCCACGGTTTGCTCCGCGACGCCGATCACGCTGCCGTTGGTGGAGAGGTCGATCTCCTCCACCGATTCCGGCTCCAGCTGCGCGGCGGAGATGCTCTCCATGGCGATCTTTCGCCCGGAGATGGTGGAGGGCAGTTGCCAGGAAGCGACAGCGGTCTTGCGCATGTCTTGGCGGACGGACCCCAGCTCAATGGATCGGAACTTCTCGTTCAGGCAGTCGAACTCGACGCGGTTGACCTCGGTGAGAACGTCAAGCTGGATCCCCGGATGCTTGACCCGAACTCGGTCGTAAAGGAACACATCCTCCAGGCTCCGGTACTGGGTGTATTCCTCTGTATCGCCCAAGGAGAGGAACTCCACCTTTAGAGACACCTTGGGCAGGTCGGCATCGTTCGCCAGCGCGGCGAGCGCTTCCCGGATCATGCGGATGCGGACCGTGCTCTTCGTAACGGTTTTTGTCTCCTTGCATTCACCTGAGCAAGTGAGCGCCTGTACATGCGGTGTGGGGTACAGGGAAGCCCGCGGGCTGTCAATCCAGGTCTGATCGGCGGCGATGGTG
>CALGYL010000250.1 GCA_937934775.1 uncultured Clostridia bacterium | reverse complement strand
CACCCGGTCCCGCGTCAGACGGATATCGACCACCGAGCCTTCCGGCGAGTACTTGACCGCGTTGTCCAGGACGATCAGGAGCATCTGCCGGAGCCGCCCGTAGTCGCCATTTAGGACGACCGGCGCGCTTTTTGTTGCCTGGATCTCGATGTTTTTTGAGCGCGCGATGCCCCGCGCCGATCGCGCCGCGTCGTCCAGCGCGTCGCCCAGGTTGACAATCTGCCGCTCTATCGGGAAATCGACGTTTTCCAGCCGCGTTAGGTCCATCAGGTCGTTGACCAGCCGTTCGAGGGCGACCGTCTCGTCCAGCATCTGCCGGTGGTATTCCTCGACCTGTCCGGGTTCTTCCACCACATGGTCGCACAGCGCCTCCAGCGAGCCGCGCAGCACCGTCACCGGCGTCCGCAGTTCGTGGGAGATGTTGGCGATGAATGCCTGCCTAAGTTCGTTCAGACGCTCGCGCTCGCCCTGCGCGTCCAGAAGTTTTCCGCTCAGCTGGTCGATCGCGGCGGCGAGCTTTCCGATCTCGTCCCGCTGCGCGACGCCGGTTTTGATGCCGTACGCGCCGCCCGCGAGCCGAACCGCGGCCGCCTCCATGCGCTCGAGCGGGCGGGTGAACTTGATGGAAAGCAGCGCCGCCAGGAGCGCCGAGAGGAAGAGCGCCGCCGCCAGGCTGACACCCATCGCCGTCAGCCCCTGCCGGACGGCCTGATCGACGCCGCTGGCCGGCGCGTGCAGAAGCAGCGCGCCCGCAACCGCGCCGCCCGACAGAATCGGCGTGCCCACCGTGATCGTCGGTGCGTCGAACAGCCCGCTGAAGCTCTCACTGAAGGTGGTTTTGCCGTCAAACACGCGCTCCACGACCGCCTCCGCGTCGGAGGGGAGGTCGCCATAGGCGTACTGCGTGCCCATCATGCCCGCGGTGAGCAGGTTCAGATCCCGGTCGACGATCCATACGTCGGTCATCGCGATCTCGTCAAGCAGCTTCAGGTATGCGCCGTAGCCCGAGCGCATCCCCATGCCGCCGCTTCCGCCCGAAGCGTACCCGGACAGCGCGGACGCCATCGCCTCCGCCCGCTGCCGGAGCGCGTCGCGGTTCAACTGCACCGCGCTCTGGCGAAAGAGCACGACGAATATCCCGCCCATCACCAGCGCGAACAGGATCAGCGCGGTCCCGAAGTACTGAAGAAGCCGCCGCGCGATTTTACTTTTCATGGCCGGTTCCCTCAAACTTGTAGCCGACGCCCCAGACGGTTTTGACATCCCAGCCGGGGTGATCGAAGGCGTCCAGCTTTGCCCGCAGCCGCCGGATGTGGGAATCGACCGTGCGGCTGTCGCCGAAGTAATCATAGCCCCAGACGCTGGAGAGAAGGTTGTCCCGTGAGAACACCTTCTGCCGGTTAAAGGCGAGGGTCCACAGGATTTCCGTCTCCTTCTTGGTCAGGGAAACGCTTTGTCCGCCGATGGTGACCAGATAGTCCTCCATATCGATTGAAAGATTGTCAAAGACGAGCGGCTTTTTGCCGTCGGGCGGCGCGACGCGTCGCATGATGGCGCGCACCCGCGCCATTACCTCGCCCGGCGAAAAGGGCTTGACAATGTAATCGTCCGCGCCGATGTCCAGCCCCATGATGCGCTCGAAGTCCTCGCCCCGGGCGGTGATCATGATGACGGGCGCGCTCGAGGTCTTGCGGATTTCGCGGCACACCTCAAAGCCATCGACGACGGGCATCATCACATCCAGCAGAATCACGTCGGGATGGCGCGTGCTGAAAAGGTCCAGCGCCTGACGGCCGTCCCCGGCGACCATGACCTCATACCCTTCTTTGGCGGCGTACTGCTCCAAGACCGATGTGATCTGGCGGTGGTCGTCGGCGATCAGCATCAGCGGCATGTGTCATTCCCCCTCTCATTTCTTAGATTATAGCACAAGAATACCGAAAAACTGTGACGAAATCACGACGCGGCTGCCCGCGGCCGGGTTTTGACGTCACCGACAAAGAATATCCAAAACACAAATTCGTCATGACTTTTCTCTAAACTTGTGCCATGGCAACGAAGATTGCCGGAATATCGAAAACGGAGGGAATCAACATGAAATATGCTTCCAAATTGCTCGTCCTGGCCATCGCGATTGCGATTCTGGCGGGGATGTCGGTTGCGGCGCTGGCTGAGTACGGCTCGGGCGCGGTGACCGACGGACAGACCTACACCACCGAGCAGATGCTGGTTTACGCCATCCAGGACGAGTACATGGCGCTGGCCGAGTATCAGGCGATCAACGAGAAATTCGGCGCGTCGCGCCCGTTCACCAGCCTGATTCAGGCCGAACAGCGGCACATCGACCTTCTGAAGCCGCTGTTTGCGGAATATGGCGTGACGGTGCCGGAGAACGACGCCGCCAGCCGGGTGACGGCGCCTGAGACGCTGGCGCTGGCCTATGAGGCGGGGCTCAAAGCCGAGACAGGCAACATCGCGATGTATGTCGCGTTTCTCGCGCAGACGCTTCCCGACGATCTGAAGGCGACGTTCACATCGCTGAAGGCCGCTTCGGAGAACCACCTGTCCGCCTTTACGCGCAAAAGTGCCGGGCAGACCGGCAACATGCAGGGCAACCGCGGGGGCCGCGGCAATAGGAATGGCAACGGCAATGCGGCCGGCTGCGGCAACGGGAACGCGGCGGGCGGCGGCATGAACAGTTCCGGCCGCGGCAGGATGAGCGGCGGCAACTGCGCGAATGGGGCGAACGGCAGCTGCGCTGCCTGCCCGGCCAACCCGGCGGCATAAATTCAATAGACCGGCCGGACCGGAGGCCCTCATTCGCTTCCGGCCCGGCGTTTTTTTCGGAAGCACATCACAAGGGAAGGGTGATCAGGTTTGAAAAAGGCACGATGGCTCCGATGGACGATTCTGGGCGTCATCCTCGCATGTTCGATGTTCCTGTCCTACATGCATACGACCGGCGCCGGCGGGTATCCGTCGGTGCACGCGCTGTGCCCGCTGGGGGGCCTGGAAAACTTCTGGTCCTTCTTGACCACCGGAACCAACGTCTCCAAGATTTTTGCGGGCACGACGACGCTGTTCTTCTTCACGCTGGCATTCGCGCTCGTGTTCGGCCGCGCGTTCTGCGGCAACCTGTGTGCTTTCGGCTTTCTGCAGGAACTGCTGGGCAAGATCACGAAGAAGCGGGTGCGCATCCCCGCAAAACTCGACAAGGTGCTCAGGCTTCTGACGTACGTGAACCTCGCCGTCATCGCGGTGACCGCCTGGATCACGC
>CALGYL010000249.1 GCA_937934775.1 uncultured Clostridia bacterium | reverse complement strand
TCATCGCCTGCGCGGCCTGGATGGCGGCCTCCATGCCGCCGATGAAATTACTCGCATCCAGTTCCAGGCTGGCCACGACCTGTCCGGCGTCCACCATGGGATGCGCCCCCTTCCATTGTTTTGATCAATTGCCGGTTGTCTTCCGTCCTGGGCGGCTTCAGCTTCTGCCCGCCCTTGAGCCGCGCCATGTAGTCGCAAACAGCCTCGTCCAGGCAGAAGGCCGCGTAAGGGTCGTCAATCCCGGCCAGTTTCGACGGCGTCTGATGATACATTACCGCCATCGACAAAAGGCTTGCCGCGCACTGCCGTACGAAATCGGGACAGTCCTTCGGCCCCCTTCAGCGCGAAGGCGTAGATGGCCAGGTACTGGTCGTCGCTGAGTTCAAGGCCAGCCTGTTTCAGTTCGTCCAGCGTCGGCTCCACCAGCGCGTAGCGGGCAATGGCATGGAGCGCCTTGGCCTGCTGGTCGGGCGGCAGTTTCACCTGTCTCCCCGAGGGGAAGAACAGCTCCTCGACGGCCGCAAGCAGTGGATTGGGCACAAACCCCGCGGCTTCCGCCATGTTGACAAGCCCCGGCCGCCTGAGCCTGCAGACAAAGTCCCCCTCCGGCCCCCAGCCGGGCAGCGCGTACGTCCGCGCTCCGTAGCGCCTCGCCGCCTCCTGAATGTCGGTCATAAACCCTCCTTATTCCCCGCCCGCGCCGTAAAATCCGGGCGCGGGCGGCGGCTGTGCGTAACTTATGCGGCGGTTGACGGCAGTTGGGCGATGCGCCGCATGATGAGCGGCGTCTGTCCCCTCGCAGGCCGGGATTCAATCTTGTAGGCGATGGTCGAAAACGCCCCGTCCTTGAGCGCCGCCTCCACCGGTTTTCCCTTGCATCCGGGGAACAGCCACTCGTGGTAGGCAATGGCATCGCCGTCAAAATCCCGGTCGGAGGAATAGGCATACAGATCAAAAGCGATTCGAGCGGTGGCAGACCCGATCACGTGGGCGGCGTATGTCTCTCCCGCCTCGCCAACGGTCCCAGACAGCGCGCCGCCATCCACCAACGCCAAAATCTGGGTGTGCAGGACGGGATCGTCCAGCTGAATGTCGTAGCCCCGGACGATGTCCTCGGTCTTCAGCGTACCGTAGATGGTGTTCTTGACGCGCAGTTCCTGCTCCGCGCCGGAGGACAGGCTGGCGGCAAAGGAAAGGCTGCTCGCGGTCTCCACCACATAGGTTCTGGGCGTCTCCTCCAGGGTAACCACCTTGATGCGCTCGCAGTTGGCGATGTTGCCGCCCGCGATTCGGGTATCGGCCATAATACTCCTCCTTGTCATGGCTTGCGCCGGCGCGGCGCGATGTCGTCAGGTAACCAAATCCCACGCGCGCCTTCAAGCCGCGCGGCGGATTGGGTACGCTACGTGGCGCAAAGCGCCATGAATTCCATGGACTGGGTGTGGGCGCGAAAGCCTTCGTCGACGGCCTCCGGTCCCGCCGCGTCGCGGGGGCGAAGACCCAGCGGGGCCAGCGCCTCCGCAACCGCCCGAAGCATTGGAGCCAGCTCCTCCTGCTTTCCCAGCGGCTGACAGGCGATCACCCCCACCAGTTTTTCCGCGGTTGCGCGGCTTCTGGGCGTCTGTCCGCCGTCATAAACCACCAGATAGCCCTGCTTGCAAGGCCCGACCGCCTCGCCGGGCCGGAAAACGGGAAACCCCGCGCCGGTCAGTGCCTGACGCGCGCGCGCCAGCGGGTTCATGCGCCGCCTCCTTCCGAAAGCGTCCGCAGAAGCTCCGGCGCAAAACGCCGGACGGTGGGACCCAGTACGGCGTAGCGCCCGCCATATCCGACCTCGAGCGCCGCCGAATAGGGTGCGCCGCCAATCAGCGTCATGCGGACGCACGGTCCATCCGTCTCCGCACGCCCCCGGATCGAGGCGCGCGCCCGGCCCGTCCGGTCCCGCCAAACGGCGTCTTCCCGGGCGCTTGCTTCCATCCGTGCGGCCAGCGCCCGGCCCGCCTCCAAAATTGCGCTTTTCCGGCGCGCCGCCTCGCGGGTGAGCCCGCGGATGACGGGGGTACAATCAAGGTTCAGTCCGGTCATGGGATTTCCTCCAATCGGTAGGTCTGGTAAGCGCCGCGGTCCGTGACCTGCAGGATTCGGTAGCGTCCGCCGGGCGCGCGCCATTCGTCGCCCGGCAGCGCGTCGGGCAATTCGTCCGGGTAGAGGGTCATCAGGTAGCGTCCGTCCGGCTGGTCGGCCAGCTGTCCGGGCAGCGCGGCCGAAAACACGCCGCCGCGCTTTTCGTAATAAAAACCGCCAGCCTCGCCGACGAGGGTCCCCTCCGGGGGCCGGAGGACCTGCCCGTCCAGGCGGGCCCTCCGGGCGGTTGCGCCGCGCAGCCGCAGGCGCAGAATGTGTTCATAGGCGTCCATGTGTCACCCTCCCACGCGGGGGATCGCGCCGCCCCGGTTGGGCCGGTAGGCGGCGGCCAGCCCCAGCCAGTACGCCCGGCTGCTTTCCAGACTGGTGCCGTCCGGCAGCGTGATCCCGTCAAGACGCGCTTTATGGAGCGCGCCAAGGTAGATCGCGCCATCCGGGTTGCCGCCCGCCTGAAAGAAAAACGCCTCCAGCTGCGCGTCGGTCAACACCCGGATTGTCCCCGCCTCGTCCAGCACGGTCTTGATCAGATCCAGCTGCTCGCTCGTCATGCGCCGATCACGACCGTGACGGGCGCGGAGGCGGCAACGGCCTTGCCGGCGGCGTCCCGCGCGGCCACCACCAGCTTGTGCCCGGCGGTGGCGGTCAGATCGGCGGAGCCGCCCGACAGCGTCAGGGCGCTCCAGCCGGACAGGTCGTCGCCCAGCGCAGGAGCCGCCTGGCCGGAGGCCGCCTTGTAGACCAGCTCGCCGATGGCAGTGCCGTCCTCATAGGTCTGGCCCGAAACGGTTGCGCGGGTCTTGCCCGAACCGCCCGCGGCGACAGAGAGCGAAATCGGCGTAAGGCCTGTGCGCAACACGTAGATCGCGTCGCGCTTCCCGGCCAGCACGAAGGCGTCGTAGTAAACGCGCCCCTCACACAGCGTGCCGTTGATGCCCGGCGGGTTGTCGTGCAGCTTGTACTCGGCCAGCTTCTGCGGCGCGGTGGTGGCCTTGGGGTGGGTCAGCAGCAACTCGACGCCCGCGGGCAGGGCACTCTGCGGCACGGCCACAATCGGCGTCATGTCCGCCTCGCCCACCTGGCCCTTGATGCGGGTGGCGGGATCGATGGTGGCGGCGGTGGTAAAGTTGGGGTCTAGCTGGAGCTTGACGCGCAGGGCGTGGCTGATGAACAGCACGCGGCCCTCGCGGGGCACCAGAAGCTCGTCCAGGCGCTGGTTGGCGGCCAGAATGCGCTCGTAGGGCTTGACATCGCCCGTGTAGCCGCCCAGTTCCACATGGCCCGCGAAGGCCGTCATGCGGTTCAGGCGGTAGCGGTCGATCTCGGGGGTAATGACCTCGTCCTGCTGGCGGCGAAGCGCGGCCCCCGCGTTCAGGCTGCCGGCGGAGTCATCGTCCGCCGCCCGGTCGACGGTGAAGGTGAACGCGCGGTCGCGGGCCATCGCCATCTCCTGCACGGTGTTGTCCAGCTCAGCGGGAGTGCCGTACCTGTTCTGCCCGCTGCGCTGGTAGTCGCGCATCTGGGCGATTGCGGTCGAAAACACCTTGACGGTCTGCGCGCCGACGAAGTCGTAGTCGTGGTTGACGGCCGCCTCGGTCAGCGACTGGGCCGAGAACCGTTCGTCGATGATGTCCGAATACTTGGTGACCAGATTGTGCGCCATGTTGGGTTCCTCCTCATGTTTCGTATGATTTCGGGCGACCCCGCCCGTGGACATCTGTATCGTTTTGATTTGTCCCCTGCCTTAGTTCCCCAGAAAGCCGCGCTCGAAGGCGTCCAGCCGGGGCCTGCGGGCTCTGGCGATTGTGCCGGTGCCCGCGCCGCCGGACAGCTCCGGCAGATCCCTTATAACCGCCCGGACGGCCCGGGCAATCCTGCCCTGCGCGTCCGGCTGCTCCGGATCGATGCCGGAGGTGTCCGCGAGCTTCGCCACGCGGTCCAGCCGGTTCTCCGGAACCCCCAGTTGAGCGGCCGCGGCCCGCGCTTCAGAAAAGACAGCCCTGGCGGCATAAACCTCCGCCCGCCGCTTCCATTGCGCCTCGGTACTTTCCATCCCGGCTTCCCCCGCGGATTCCTCCTCCGGGCTGTCCGCGCCACCCGGCTTCCCTGCGGATTCTTCGGCTTCCCCGGCGGATTCCTCCTCTAGGCTGTCCGCGCCTTCCGGCTTCCCCACACTTTCCCCGGCTTCCCCGGCGGCTTCGCCCGCGCTGTCCGCGTCACCCGGCTCCCCTGCGGTTCCCCCGGTTTCCCCGGCGGATGTATCCTCCGGGCTTTCCGCTTCAACCACCGCCTCGGCTTCCACCGAGCCAGTTTCCGCTTCGTCCATCCCATCCAGCGGGTTCATTACTCGTTCCCGTTCGTCCATCCTCGCGTCTCCCTTCTGATCCAAGCTCTGTTTTTGCTCGGGGAGCGGCGCCATTTATGCGCCGAACAGGCTCCGCTCCTCCGCGATCTGCCGCATCTCGCCCAAAGCGTCGGCCTCCGGCTGCCACTTTCGGATGTACGCAAGGCGGCTGCGCGCACCGCCCGCCACTTCGCTCAGATCGCGCACGCGTTCGTCCTCCTCATCGTCCGGGATCGGGTACAGGTGCTCGATCCTGACAGAAAACGCAATCTCCGGAAGCGCCTGAACGCCATACAGGCGCGCCATGTCCACCAGCCGCCGCGCCATCCACCGGAGCGCGTCGTCCCACTCCGCCCATTTCTCCTCGCACCGGCAGACCAAATTCCAGTAGACGGCACGCATGGCCTTGCCGCTGGCGGCGAAGCCCTTCAGAAGCTCAAGGCTGGTTTCAGGCACCGACACAAGATCGTGCATGTCGCCGCGCACCCGGGCGATGGCGTGCTCATAGCGCTGGTCGTAGCCGAACTCCGGCTCCAGAACGCTTGCGGAGGCCTGGCCGGAGCCAGATCGGGACGGATCGGTGGCCAGGTCGATGAGCGCGCCCGGCGCGATCACCACATGCTCCACCGACGCCTGGGAGGCGTCCACCAGCACTTTCTGCGGGAACATGTTGAACTTAAGCGCATCGATGTCGTCGCGCTTCAGCCGGTCGTAGGCCCTCTGGTTTCCGGCCAGTTCGCGCACGTCACTCTCGCCGGTGACATCCCCGGTCAGCCCGTCATTGACGATCACGGTGGCGGGCACAAAGTCAAGCCCCGTGTCCTCGCCCCGCCGCCGCGCCTCCACCAGGCGGCCATACCCGTCGTACACGCCTTCGTCCAGGCGGCATCGCCCGTCATCCATCCACAACTTTTTCCGGAAGATCCGCTGCCTGCCCCGGTCGGCCAGGTCGTTCACGCCATAGAAGAAGATGATCTTCGAAAGCGCCCCTTCCTCGTCCAGCTCGTACACGAATTCGGGGGATGGAACAAACCGAATGGATAGGCCCCGCCCCGGCCCGCCGTCCACGCACAGCGCGACGCGCTTGCCGATGAAGCAGTCCCGCACGCCGTGGAGCAGATGCTTCTGCCAGTGGTTCTCCTGAAGCGTCCGGTTCAGAAACCGCTCGATCTCGCCCGCGGCTCCGGCGTCCTCCGAAGCCGCCAGGATGCGCACCTCCGGCGTGCGCCCGGCCATGAAGCGGCTCTCTTCCTTGATGAGCTTCTTGATCAGGTTGGTGGTGAGCCGGGAGGCGTCTCCCTCCTCCGGCCCGAAGCATTCCCGGCTCTCACCCTCGTAGAGCCTGTACAGCCCGTTCAGCTCATGCAGCTCCCGGACGACCTCGCCGCCGTACAGCCCGCCCAGTTCCAGCTTGATCCATTCCAGGTTGGTCATCTAAAGCCCCTCCCGCTGACAAAGTGGTCGCGGCCCGAAAGGCCGCCATGCATCAGTTCCGCAAGGCCCGTGGTGGCGTCGGGCGCGTCGTCGTGCAGATTCGCGCCTTTCCGCAGGGTTCGGGTCATCGCCCGGTGATATTCTGGAAAGCGCGCGGCCCAATCGGACGGAAACAGCACATTGTTCATCACGAAGGGCGCGGCCACCAAAATGCGCGCCTCCTTGTTCTGCCGCTGAACCCGTGGGATGACGCGCGTACCGCGCCAGCCGCTCCGGCTCCACATCAGCGCCTCGACGTTCCGGGCAAAGCCCCGCCCGCCGTTGTTGCTCTCAATCCAGGCCTCGTGGACGCCGTTTCGCACCAACATGTCGCTCATCATCGGCTCGGTAACTTCCATACCCTGATCGGTGTAGAGCACGTCGATCACATACAGCCGCCCTTCCAGCTGCCCCGCCGCGATAGCGCACAGGTAGTCCCTGCCGGTATCGGCGGTATCCACGTAGCACACGATCTTTTCGAACAAGGCCTCGCCGTCCGGGCGGCGGGGGATGGCCGGATAGGTCGTAAAGTAGTCGTACAGCCGCCCGGTACCGTCAATGGGCTGCTGCTGGTAGTTGGCCAGCGCGATTTCCTCGCTGGTGGTCTTCAGGATCTGCCGCCACCGCGCCCAGCTGATCAGTTCCGGGCACAGCATCTCGCGCGTCTCCTCGTTGAGGCAGGCGGGCAGGCAGATCACGTGCCATCCTTCCGGCTCTCGGGCGGTCAACCGCCCGGCCAGATCGCCGGATGCCCAGCGGGTCATCACCACGATCTGGATCGCCCCCTCCTCCAGCCGGGAAAAGAACGTATCGTTGTACCAGGCAAACTGCGCCTCCAGCGCGGCTTCGTTCATGGCTTCCAGGTGGTTTTTGACCGGATCGTCGATGATGCCGATGGAGCAGCCCACGCCGGTGATCGTTCCGCCGAACCCGGCGGCCAGAAAGCTCATCGGCTGGCCCTCCAGCGCCCACAGATTCGCGGCCGCGTCGCCTTTTTTCAGGCGGACGCCGGGAAACACATCGGAAAAGATGCAACTCCCCTCGCCCACCCGGGTAGCGGCGATGCCGTTGCGAACGGCGCGGGAGAATCTAGCCGCGAGAATCTCGTTGTAGCTGACCGAAATGATCCGCTCCTCGGGGTTCCTGCCCAGCGCCCACTGATTGAACAGGCTCAGCGTGTAGCTCTTGCCCATCCGCGGCGGGAGGTTCACAATCAATTTCCGGCAGCTTTGCCCGTCCGGGCCCGCGAGCCGCCGCTCAAGAAGCGCCTGCAGCGCCTCCGTCAGCCTCCGGAGGTGCCGCCTGTCCTCCCGGAAAAACCTGGGATTGACCGCGCGGCAGTAGGCCCAAAAGCTGTCCCGCGCATCCGAAAAGCCGCCCGCGCCCACAATTTCCTCCAGGATGCCCTGCTTCTTCCGGCTCAAAATCGACTCCTTCCCGGCTGAGCAGCCCGTTCGACGCAGGCACGCTTTGCCGCCGCAGCATGGACCGATGGCCCGCTTCGCGCTTCACACTCGGCCAGCTGCCTTCATCCTTGGCGCAGGGTGGACAACTCACCGATCCAGCGCCGCCGTAAAGCGAATATCCCCGGCTTCACCCGCCCTGGGCCACCACCGAAAAGTGGATATCCCCGGCTTCATCCGCCTTGTGCCGCCCGTATCTGGCCGCCTTTGAAGCGGCGTTCACCGCCCGGAACCCCGCGCAACCAGCGCCTCAATCTGCTCCCACAGCTCCGGCGCCCGCTTCAGCGTTTCGCGAAGCTCCTCAATGACCTCGGCCCGGACGGCCGCTCTGAGCTTTTTTCGTTCTCCCGCGGTCTTCTCATACTGGATGGCGGCCCTCGCCGCCTGAATCAGCCCGGCCGTTGCCCTGTCGGCGGACATCTCGTCAAACAGTCCGCCGTCGCTGGCAAGCCTTTCGCAGAGCTTCCCCATCAGAAGCGGCAGCGCCGAACCCGCCATGTCGAAACCGTCGTCCTTTGCCATCAACCGGCGCAAGCCGTCCAGCTGTTTCCGAAAGAGCGCGTTCTGCCGCCGTTCGTCGGCCTTCCGCGCGTCATGCCGCCCGATCGCCCCCTTGGCAATACAAAACCCGGCCTCAGAAAGCGCCTGTGCGATCTGTTCATACGTGCAGCCACCCTCGGCCAGCATCTGGCCGATGATCTTGCGCGCCTCCTCGGGCAGGTCCTCCACCTTTGCCACTGCCCCGGCGGTGGACGCGCCCTTCGGCCCTATTGCCCCGGCCTGCTTCCCCGCGGAGGGCGTTCCTTTCGGCCCTATCGCCCCAACCCGCTGCCCCGAGGAGGGCGTTCCTTTCGGCCCTTTCGCCCCAACGCGGACCTCCCCGGCGCTCCCGCCCTTCGGCGGGTCCGCCCCGGTTTGATCCTGACTCAAAATCCGGCGATCTTCCTCCCCCTGCGCCGCCGCGCGGGCCTCAAGCGCGCCGTCCATCTCCGAAGATCACGCCGGGGTCGTCGATGTCGCCCTCGGCCAGGTTGCAGCCTGCGGCGGTCAGCTGCACCATCGCGCCCCGCAGCGGCGTCAGTTCCGGCTCGCAGCCATCCTTGTAGCTGATGGTCACAAAACCTTTCGCCGGGTCCGCCAGATAGTAGAGTTGCGCGGGCACCTCGGTTTCGGCGGTGGTATTTTCGCCAAGCAGCGCGAACACCAGCGTCTTGACCGGCAGCGGCGGCCGCCCGAAGTCCTTATACAGCATGGTCACAATGTCGCCGCGCAGTTGCTTGCGCTTGACGAGGTTGGTATTGGTCATCATGGATTAGCCCTCCTTCTCCCTAAGCCCGTTTACAATCAGTTCCCGGATCTGGCTGAGCTGCGCCTCGATATTCTGGGTCATGCGGATCAGGTCGTCGCGCAGCGCGTACTTCTCGGGCAACTGCGTCAGCAGTTGATCGCAGCGGTCCTCCTGTCGGTCCATGCGCTTTTCGAGCACGTCCATCCGCTCGCCTGTGGTCTTTTCGCTGCGCTCGATTTTGCTCTCCAGTTCCGCCACCAGCCGTTTAATGAACCAGGCCAGCGCCGTGACCATCAGGCCCACCGCGAAGGTCACGATCCAGTAGGCATACTGCGATTCCATTCCCTCACCCCGCTTTCCGCTGAAAAGAAAATCCGGCCGTGTTTCCACTGCCGGAATCATACCCGATTGAAGCGCCGGACGCCGCACGAAGCGGTTCGCAGTTTTTCTTCGCTCAACAGCGATTCGATGGTTCGGCGGGGTTTGTCATCCCGCCGAGCCTCCCGCCACAATGGCGGCAGGCAGATGCACCCTTCATCGGGCGAGGCTTCTGCGGGGCGCCTCTGACAGAATCGTTTGCACCGTCCGCATGGAGACGCCGTAATGGCGGGCCAGCTGGGCGGTGTTCGCGCCGTCGTATTCCGCGCGGATGCGCAGGGCGCGCTGGGCGGCAACCAACGCATCCAGCTTGGGGATGTAGAGCGGCGCGCCGCCATAGGTTTCGCACAGTTGCAGCATCGCCTCCATGCCGATGACCTCCGCCAGCCGCCGGTGCGCCTCGGGCAGCATATCTCCCGTGATGTTTTCCATAAAAACGCTCCCTTCCCGCGGGCAAACCCCGCAAGGCATCTGTCGTCTGACCGGCTGGCCGCCTTCTCCGCCGCCCGCCTCACGCGCCCAGCTTCCCGGCGTGCGCTTCCGACGGCAATGCCCGCGCCTCCTCTCTGCGCCGCGTGACCGTCCTGGCGCAGGTGATGGCCCGAATCTCTGTCAGGCTCAGCCCAAGCGCGCGGCCGATACGCAGGGCGAGTTCCGGCGCGGTGACGCTGCCGCACTCGAGATGCCACATCAGTTTCGCGCTGACGCGGGCGGCACTGGCCGCTTCTTCCGTCGTCGAAAAGCGCCTTGCCCGCGCCTGTTCGAACCATCCCTCCGGCAGCGCCGTCAGCCCCTGTCCCGGGCGAGCCGTCGCATCCATAGCGCCCCGCGCCTCCCGCCCGATGGCCCGATCCCGCGCTTCCGCCTCCAAAATCTCGCCTCTTGACAGCGGAAGCTCCTCCAGCCCCTCGTCGATCCGCCTGAGCCGCCGCAATTCCTCTCCGGTAAACAAAGGTTTCACGCCTTCCCCTCCTTTTGCGCGCCGTGCCTGTACCTGCATGCCTTCCGGCTTTACAACCCGTCCGCCCCGTGCTATACTGCAACCGAACACCCTTTCGCATTTTCGATTATATCTTAGTTATCTAAGATTGTCAATATATTTCTTATAATTTTGAGAGGAGGCTTCGCCGTGTTCTACGCCCGACTGGAACAGCTGTGCAAAGAGTCCGGCACGTCGGTCGCCGAAGTGGCGGAAACGGTGCTGCACGTCAGCAGCGGCGCGCCGACCGGCTGGAAAAAGGGCGCCTCACCCAAAGAAGCGACAGTGACGGCAGCGGCGCGCCACTTTCAGGTTTCGGCGGACTTTCTGCTGGGGCTGACGCAGGAGAAGCGCGCCCTGGGCATCGCCGGGCTGAACGAAGCCGAGTCCCATCTGGTGGACGCGCTGCGCGCCGCGCCGGAGCCGGTCCGCCAGGCGGTCCTGCGCATGGCGGCCTCCGCGCTGTCCTCCCCGGAGCTGACCGCCTCGGAGCGCGCAGCGCCTTCCGCGGCCGCAGGCCCGGCGACGCCCATTGCACAGGCCGCACCGCCTGCGCGCGCCGCGATCCGTCCGTTCCCGCCCGCGAAAGCGGATCTCTCAAAGCCTGGCCGCGCGGGCCGCACCTGGAAAGGCGTGGAAGGCAAGGCGGCCGCGGGTCCGCCCATTGCCACCGTGCCGGAGGACGAGCGCCGCATCCTGGTGCCGGTCAAGTTCACCGGAGAGCAGTACTTCATCGTTCAGGCCGAAGGCGATTCGATGGTGGGCATCGTGGGGGACGGCGACTACTGCGTATTCAATAAACATGGGATCTTTGACAACGGCCACATCGCCCTGGTGCAGGTGGACGGGCCCACAGACCAACCGGACGCGACGATCAAGCGGATTTACCGCCGCGCAGGCAACAAGGTGGAGCTGCGCTCGGAAAACCCCAAGTATCTGCCGATGCTCTACCCCGCCGAAGAGGTGGTGCTCATGGGCGAACTGGTGGCGGTACTGCCGCAGAACGGGGTAAGCTGACGGCAAAGCCGTTTTAAAACGGACTCATAGGCGATTTGCAGGATTAAGAAAAAGGCTGGGCGTAATGCCCGGCCTTTCATTGTACGCGATCCGCCATCCCAACAGCGGTGCTTCCCGCACGCGAGCAAATTCGTTAAAACAGGCTCAACGGTTCCTCCGGATTCTTTTCCAAGACCTCCAAGCACCGTTCCTCCGGCTCTTCCTCCACAGCCCCCGCGGGCGCTTCCTCCGGCGCTTGCGGCTCCGGCACTTCCTCCGCGGTCCCCGCGGGTGCCTCCTCCGGCGCTTGCGGCTCCGGTACTTCCTCCACGGTTCCCGCGGGTGCCTCCTCCGGCGCTTGCGACTCCGGCACCTCCTCCACAACCCCTGCGGGTGCCTCCTCCGGCGCTTGCGGCTCCGGTTCTTCCTCTACAGCTCTCGTGGGCGCTTCCTCCGGCGCTTCCGGCTCCGGCTCTTCCTCCACAGTCCCCGCGGGCGCTTCCTCCGGCGCTTGCGGCTCCGGCACTTCCTCCGCGGTCTCCGCGGGCGCTTCCTCCGGCGCTTCCGGCACTTCCGGAATCTCTTTCGCGGCTCCGTAAGGCTCCTGCTCCGCCGAAGACCTTGCATTCCCTTCTGCGACCGCTAGATCTTCCGCCCCGGCCGTTTCCTGAGCATCCTCCGGCAGCTTCACCGTGTCAATCTGAGCGCGAATGCTCTCCTCGCCCGCGAATCGCCCCATTTTTGCCCCAACCAGCGCGTAGCACTCCCGCACGGACCCGTGGTTTTTCGCGACGATGCCCGCCAAATGCTGGTGCTCCCGGTAGCTGAGCCGGGGGTTCACGGCCTGCTGGAAGGTGACGATGTACACATCCTTATCGGTAAAGTCGGCCCCGTCAGCAAATGCATTCATGGCGGGCACGCACGTGCGGGCCCAAATGGGGCACATGAGAAAGACGCACCGTGCGCAGGCGATTTGCGCCCAGGGGTCGCCGTCCAGCGGGGTTTTCATCCGGAGCAGCGCGTGCAGGGCATTGCCCGGCCTCCGCTCCTTCAGTTCGACCAGCCTGCCGCCCAGTCGCTGGCACAGAATTTCCGCGCCCCGCCTGGTGTTACCGTCGCGTGAGAAGAAGACGACCGCCGAATCCGTCTGATGCGTCATGGCAATCCCTCCTATACCCGTCGATGCACGCCACCCGCGGCCCGTTCTCCGGGCCATATCACAACCCCATCCATCCTTCCATCCCGTCATTTTCCGATGAAAATTCACAAGGGCTTTACAGGATTATCATGGCATAATGGCGTGCCGCTGTCAAGTGTATGCGCGGCGCGCGCAAAAAAACGATCAAGACTCTTGACCAGAGCCTTGATCGCGCAGCGCGGGAAAACCTCTGCTTTTTTACTTATGCCCATCCAAAACGAGAACGATTCGTCGCATCCGCCCATGTCCGCAGGAAGAAAGGATCCCTTCAGACTTCACCCATTCAGGGAATCGCCCAACGAACCATCAGTTTCCTAGACGTTGTAGGAGTTCCGCTCGATGATCTGATCCTGATAGCCCTTGTCCAGCTGCACGAAGTGGCCGCTCCAGCCCCAAACCCGCACGATCAGGTTGCCGTGCGCCTCCGGGTGCGCCTGCGCGTCCAGCATCTGCTCGCGGGAGACGGCGTTGAGCTGCAGCTGATGTCCGCCCATGTTGATGTATGTCTGCACCAGCTGGGCCACCTTGGTGATGCCCTCGGAGTGCTTGAACACGGTATCGTGCAACTCCAGCGTCAGCGGCCCGCCGTTCATCACGCGGGACAGCCCCGTGCGGACCATAGCGCCGATGACCGACAGCGGCCCCGCGTCCCGAAGCATGAGGGACGGCGAGAAATTGGCCGACAGCGGCTCCCCGCCCCTGCGGCCGTCGGCGGTTGCCCCCAACTCCCGGGAGTGCCACAGGTAGTACATGGCGGAGCCGGTGCCCGCACGCACGCGCCCGCCGCGCTCGTTGCGCATGGGTTCCAGCGCATCGGCGAAGGCGTCCAGAAGCCGCTCTGCGACCTGTTCGCACTCCTCGTCGCGGCCCAGCTTGGGCGCGTCCTCCCGGAGGAGCCTGCCCAGGCCCGGGTTCGATTCGAAGTTGGAATCCAGCGCGTCCAGGAGCGTCTCCCGCGCGATGGTCTTCTCGTCAAACACATAGCGTCTGACGGCGGCCAGCTGATCCACGGCGGTGGCGAAGCCGGTGCCATGGAAGCCGTAGTTGTTGTACTTCGCGCCCTCGCTGATGTCATGGGTCACATCCTGCATCAGCACCGTCTGGTAGGGCGCGGGCTCCATGAAAAGGGGCGAAAGGGAGGCGAAAGTTTTCTCGGCGTCGAGGCGGATGGCCTCGCGCACCTTTCCCTCCAGCTCTTCGTAGGTCTTGCAGGCGGGCAAACTCTCACGGATCACACCGGCCACCACGCCCGCCAGCGACACCGCGCCGATGTTGGGGATGTCCATGGCCACGCCGGGGATGATGAACTCCCAGCAGGCGGCGACCACGTAGTTCCGCGCGTCCTCGGGCGCGTAGCCCATCTGAATCAGCGCGGGGATGACCACGTCGTCGTTGGCGTACTGCGGAAAGCCCAACCCCTGCCGGGTGAGCTGGGTGCACAGCTCATAAAGCTCAAGCGGGGTATCTTTGTTCACGCGCAGGTTGATCTTGGGGTCGATGCGGCGGTTGTGGAGACTGGCCTTGAGGCACAGGGTGGTCAGCGGATTGACGGCGGACTTCCCGTCCCTGTCGCAGCCGCCCAGCATCAGGCTCTGGCCGTTGTCGCCCTGCTGCATGCCGATGTACAGGTCGCTGTCCCGGTTGAAGGAGAGGAAAAACTCCTCCGTCAGGGAGAGCGCCTCCTCCTCGGTCATGCCCTTGTCCATGTCGGCCTTGAGGAACGGCCACATGTACTGATCAAACCTTCCGACGGTATTGTGGTAGACGTTTGAAGCCCACAGCGCAAAGTGCAGGATGCGGAAAGTGTTCAGCGCCTCCAGATACCCCGCAGCGCCGGTTCGGATGGCGCGGGAGAGGTTATCGTCCCCGTACTGGTCCGCGTAGGCGAGCACCGCGTCAATGGTCTCGCGCCCTTCCGGCGTGGTCAGATCCCGCCGGGGCATCAGGCCCTCGTTCAGCACGCCCCCCCAGTCGGAGGAGATGTTGCATACCCGGCCCTGCTCGTGCACGTGGTGCCATGCTTGGAGCGTTTCCCGCTCGCCGGGCGCGTAGATATCGGGGAACGCTTTGATCGTCCGCCAAGCGTAGATGCGCTCGCCGGGGTTTTTCACGATCCGCTCAAGGGATAAAAACAGCTTGAGCCGGAGCGCCGCCCGCTGCGCCAGGGTCAGCTTTGGGTCCTGGATTTCCCGTTCGATGGCGTTCCACTCTTCCGTGGACAGTTCCCGCAAATGCTCGTTCATAGTGTAACGACCTCCATGCCGCGTTCGACGAAAGGCTTGGTAAACAGATTGGGCGCCTGGTCTTCTGGGAATTCCGGCTCGTAGGCGAGGCCGACCTGGCCGTATTTGGCGCCGGCGGCGCGGTTGTAGCTCATCAGCTCCACCCGGTCCAGGGCTTTCGCGCCCTCGAGCAGCCGCGCGGTGGCGGTCAGGTTTTCTTCGGTGTCGGTGACGGAAGGGATCAGCGGCACCCGCGCCCGGAACGGAATCTCAAGCGCGATCAGCCGGGCGAGGTTTGCAAGGATCCTCTCATTGGATACGCCCGTCCATTTTTTGTGCATCGCGGGGTCCGCCAGCTTGACGTCCATTAAGACCAGGTCCATCTTCATTATAACACGCTCAAATGTATGCGAATCGGCATAACCGGAAGTTTCAATGGCGGCGTGCAGGCCGCCCAGAAGCGCACGGGTTTCGATCACGAAGTCCGGCTGCATCAGCGCCTCGCCGCCTGAGAAGGTGACGCCGCCGCCGCTCATCTGAAGCGCCTTGGCGTTTCGGAGGATGCGCTTCGCCGCCTCCTCCGGGGCCATCTCCCGCCCGGCGATCCGGAGCGCGCCCCGAGGGCAGGCCTTGACGCACGCCCCGCAGGCGGCGCACGCCTCCGGATGCGCGCAAACCGCCTCGCAGGCGCCGCAATGGACGCACAGGTCCCGGCTTTTCAGCCGTTCCGGGCGTTTCAGAAAGCTCTCCGGGTTATGGCACCATTTGCAGCGCAGCGGGCAGCCCTTCAGAAAGATCACACTGCGGATGCCCGGGCCGTCGTAAACCGCAAATTCCTCGATGTCAAACACAATGCCCTTGGTCATGAATCCCTTTCCCTTGCGCCAAGCGGACGACCAAACGTCGCCCGCTTCAGGACGCGCTCTTGCCGATGGTGTACTTTAGGATATGCTCCTGCCGCATGTCGTCCTTTTCGGTGATCTCCGCCGCGATGCCGCCGTCCCGCATCACGTAGATGCGGTCGGACATGCCGATCAGCTCCGGCATATCGGAGGAAATCATCAGCACCGCCACGCCGCGCATGGCGATCTCGTCCATCATCCGGTAGATCTGCATCTTTGCGCCCACGTCGATGCCGCGGGTCGGCTCGTCCAGGATGAGCAGCTTGGGCTCCGCGATCAGGCACTTGCCCAAGACCACCTTCTGCTGGTTGCCGCCCGACAGCGTGCGGGTCATCTGAGAGACCGAGGAGCACACGATGTCCAGTTCATCGCCCATTTTGCAGGCCAGCTTCTTCTCGGACGGGCCAAACATGAAGAACCGCCGGAACAGCCGGTCAAGCGACGCCAGCGTCAGGTTTTCCGCGATGTTCATGTCCAGTATCAGGCCCTCGGTCTTGCGGTCCTCGGTCAGGTATACGAGACCCTGGCGGATCAGCGCGGTCGGATCGGGCCGCGGGACGCGCTTGCCCAGATACGTAATCTCACCGCCGAAGAAGCGCCGGTAGCCGAAGATGGATTTCGCCAGCTCCGTCCGCCCCGCGCCCACCAAGCCGCCCAGCCCCACGATCTCGCCCGCCTTCACGTTCAGTGAAATCGGCTGCGTGCCCGGCTCCAGCCGCAGGTTCGCAACCTCCAGCACCACGTCCCGGCCCGGCGTGTGGCGGTTTACGTACATGTCGCCCAGCGCCCGCCCGACCATCATCCGGACGATCTCGTCCGTCGCGAAGTCCTTGCGCTCCAGCGTGCCGATGGACCTGCCGTCCCTGAGGACGCTCAGCCGGTCGCCGATTTCGTTGAACTCCTCCAGCCGGTGGGAGATGTAGATGATGGCCACACCGCTCTCCCGCAGCTTCCGGATCAGCGCAAACAGAATGTCGATTTCGTTCTTGGTCAGGGAGGAGGTGGGCTCGTCCATGATGATGATTCGACAGTTTTTCGAAAGCACCTTCACGATTTCCACCAACTGCTGCTGGGCGGTGGACAAATTCCGGACCAGCGCGGCGGGATCGATGTCGATGCCCATCTCGCCTAAGAGGCAGCTTGCCCGCTCGCGCATCGCGCCCGCGTCCTTTATGACGCCCGCCTTGATCTCGCGCCCCATGAAGATGTTGTCGGTCACCGACAGGTTGTCGCACAGGTTCAGCTCCTGATGGATAAAGCCGATGCCCAGCGCCTGAGCCTCCCGGGGGTTTTTGGGGGCGACGGGCACGCCGTCCAGCAGCATCTGCCCCTCGTCGGGCGGGATGATGCCGCCCAGCACCTTCATCAGCGTGGATTTGCCCGCGCCGTTCTCGCCCACCAGAATGTGGACTTCGCCCTTTTTCAAGTCGAAGTCCACCTTGTCCAGAATTTTCACGGTCGTGCCGCGCAGCGCCACGCCGTAGCTGTCGAAGATGTACTTGGAGATGCCTTTCATTTCCAGGATGGTCTCATTCATTCAAGCGCCCTCCCGATGCCCATGCCGGACAGGATTGCATCCAAAGCTTCAAAAACTCTTCATGCGGTCAAGGAGTTGTAACCGAGGCGTATTGCGCGCTGCGGTGAACGCCAGACGACGCGGCAACGCGCAAAATGGCCCGAAGCAGGGATGTTCAGGTTTTGCATTTTACAGTTTGCGGTTCTTGACGACTTCCAGGATGATCGCCAGCAGGATCACCACGCCCATCGCGGGCTGGTATAGGTAGTAGTTGACGCCCAGAAGGTTGATACCGTTCTCCAGCGTCTTTGTGATCAGTACGCCGAACACGCAGTTGATCACGCTGGACACGCCGCCAAACAGGCTGGTTCCGCCCACCACGGCGGAGGTGACGATTTCAAACGTGTAGTTGGAGCCGCCCAGATTCGACTGCGCGCAGTTGACTCGCACGGTCAGAAGCACCGCCGCCAGCGCCACCAGCATGGAGCACAGCATGTAGGTTGCCACGTGCAGCCGCGCGGTGTCCAGCCCGCTGAGCCGCGCCGTCGCCGGGTTGAAGCCGAAGGCGGAGAGCTTGCGCCCATAGGTGGTGTGGTGCCGAAGGAGCCAGATCAGCACCACAACGATGATCGCGACGAACAGATAGGACGGCAGACGCAGAATTTGCGTCAGCGTGTCGTTCCCCGCCAGCGGGCCGGGCAGGTGCTCCGCCAGGCCGGCAAAGGGCCGGGCGGTGCCAAAGGCCAGAAGATCCTCCGGCAGCTGATAAAACGCTTCCCCCTTGCCCACAATCTGTGCCACGCCATAGAGCATGTAGCCGGAACCCAACGTGGCGATGAAGGCGGGCACCTTCATGTACTGGATGATCACGCCGTTGACGAAGCCCACCGCCGCGCCGACCAGAAGGGTCAGCGGAATCGCCTGCCAGGCGGGGAGTCCCAGTTTTTTTGCCAGGATGCCCAGAAGAACCGAGCACAGCCCCAGCGTGTAGCCCAGCGACAGGTCGATGCCGCCGGTGGTCAGTACCAGCATCATGCCCATGCAGGCGACCAGCGGAACCGCCGCCTGCTTGACCACGGTCAGGATGTTGCGGACGGTGAAAAAATTCCCAATGAACACAACCGCGCACAGGAAGATCAATAGAAAAATCAGGATGCTTCCGTGCGCCTTGGCAAAGGCGGTGAACCCGCCCTTTTTAATCGTCTTTTGCATGCCGACGCCCCCTTAATACGTTCCGCCGGCATGCTCGGCCGGAGAGAACTGCGCGGTTCTGCGCTCGCGCCGCGCCTTCATCTGCATGGAGAAGGCAACGACCAGGATGATGATGACGCCGACCAGGATGTTCTGGTAGAACGAGTTGACGGAGAGCAGGTTCAGGATGTTTCGGATCGAGCCGATGATCAGCGCGCCCACCATGCTCATCCCCACCTTGCCCTCGCCGCCCATCATGCTGACGCCGCCGATGATGCATGCCGCGATGGCGTCCAGCTGATAGGGCTCGCCCTGGGTGGGGTGCGCGGTATCCAGCTGCGCGGCAAGCAAAATGCCCGCCGCCGCGGAGCAGAACCCGGACGCGGTGAACACAAACATTTTAATCCTCGCGGTGTTGATGCCCACGTTTTTGAGCACCTGTTCGTTGCCGCCCAGGCCGTAGATGCGGGTTCCGATGGGCAGCTTCGTCGTCACGAACACGCCCGCCAGCACGAACAGCACCATCAGGTAGTCAGAAAAGGGGACACCCAGAAACGCCCCGTTTCCAATGGCCACAAAACCCACCGGGAACCCGCCGAAGGAGCGCCCGTTGTTAAAGAGGAACGCCGCGCCTTGGGTGATCTCGCCCACCACCAGTGTGGCGATGAAGGCCGGAACCTCCAGATATGCCGTCAGCGCGCCGGACACCGCGCCGATGATCAGGCCCGAAAGCAGCGCGGCCAGGATGGCCAGCGGAATGGACACGCCGCTGGCCAGTAAAAGCCCCGCGATCATCCCGCAGAAGGTGACGTTGCCGCCCACCGACAGGTCAATGCCCTTGATGACGATGACCATCGTCACGCCCACCGCGCAGATGGCGATGATGGAGCACTGGCGCACGACGTTGAGCAGGTTGGCAAACGTCAGAAAGTTGGGCACAAAGGAGCCCGCGAACAGGAACAGCGCCGCGTACAAGACGGCGTAGAGCCACTTCCGGATTTTCACGGGAATCTTCAAGCGCTTGGCACCTCGCTTATAGCGGAGAAATTCGCTTCGCGTCTTTCTCCGCTTTTTTGCGCGGACCCTGCAGGCCTTAGCCTGCGGTCAGGTCTGCGCCTTAATTGGTATGCACCTGCGGCCGTACATGCCGCCCTCCGGTTGCCTTTAGCGAATCAGGGCCTCGGCCCCGAACCCTAAGGCCGGCGCGATAGGTTCCGGCTTCATCCTTCTACCCGAAAATGCCCGCTTGCGGGCATTCTGAGCGTCAAAAACCTTCGACAGGTTTTTTGACGCGAGAGAAAGATCTTCGGAAGCCTGAAAATCTCGCGATTTTCCGTGCGGCTTCCTGCCTATATGCAGAGCTTCTTCCGCCAATGTGCGCACTGGTTCCAGAAGCTCCGTTCCCTTCGTACACGCCGCCGGGAACGATTGAAACCTCACGGGGACATTTTGGACGGTCTGTAACCCCGGGAAAGGGTGGAGAGGGCCGAAGCCCTTTCCACCCGAATCAAATCCGACGGCGTTAGCCGACGTTTGTCGCGTCGAAGATCTGGGTGCCCGCGTCGATGAACTTCTCGATGCCGTCGGTGGAGCCGCCGATGGCCTTCATCAGGTTTTCAACGCCCATGGCGCCGATCTTGTCCGGGAACTGGGCGACGGTGCCCAGGATGGAACCGTCCTTGATCATGCCCTTGCCCGCGTCGGAGCCGTCGAAGGAGATGATCTTGACGCCGGTCAGGTCGTTGTTCTGGAGCGCCTGCAGGATGCCCGGCAGCATGTTGTCCGAGCAGCAGAAGATGCCCTGGATGTCGGCGTTGGCCTGGATCATGTTCTCGGTAACCTGCATCGCCTTGTCGACGACCCAGTCGCCGGGCTGTTCGTTGATCAGTTTGAGGCCGCTGCCCTCGATGCCCTTCTTGAAGCCGTCGGCGCGGTCGTCGCCCGCCTGGGAGCCGTTGGCGCCGCGAACGATGATCACGTTGCCGGCGTTCCCCAGTTCTTTCACCATGCGCTCGCCGGCGGATTTGCCGCCCGCGAGGTTGTCCGTGGAGATCAGGGTGACGTACAGATCTTCATGGCCCGCTTCGATGCCCTGGTCGACAAGCACCACCGGGATGCCCGCGTCCTTGGCCTTCTGCAGCACCTGGATGTCGGCGTTGGAGTCCATGGGATTGACGATCAGGCCGTCCACCTTCTGGTTGATCAGGTCTTCGATCTGGCTGACCTGTGTGGCGACGGCGGTCTGGGATTCGGCCAGCACGGGGACGAAGGTGTCGCCGTTGGCTTCGACGGCGGCCTTGATGGCGTCGTGCAGGCTCAGCTGGAACGCGTCGTTGGTGATGGTCTTGGTGCTGTAGCCGATCTTCTTGCCTTCCGCGGAGGCGGCGAAGCTGAGGGACAGAACCAGAAGCAGCGCCAGGGTCAGAACCAGAATTCGTTTCATGGGCAATTCCTCCTTGTGATGAATGGGCCGCAAATGCGCGGACGCCCCGCGCAAATCCAACAAACGATCGTACCGTTAACGATAATACCCGATTCCGTCACAAAGTATATCATGATATTATCGATAATTCAATAGGATTCCCAAAATAATATTGTCTGTTTCGGCGGGTTTCTGATCAGAATATCAACATTATAATGGAAGCACTCACTCAAAGCGGCGTTGTTTGACAAATCGTAAAATCCGGTTATAATCAAAAGGAAACACGAAAAGTTCGCGCTGGCCGCGTCCAGAAGGAGCTGGCGAAAATCCATATGGCACGACTGAAAAACAAGGATGGCATGCCCACCCTCAAGAGCATTGCGGAGCGCACCGGCTACACCGCCAACACGGTCTCCCAGGCCCTCCGGAATTCCCCCTCCGTCGCACAGGAAACCCGCGATCAGATCCGCAAGGTCGCCCGGGAGATGGGCTATGTGCACAACGTGGTGGCCAGTTCGCTCCGATCCGGGCGGACGCACACGGTGGCGCTGGTGTTTGGCGACGTCTCCAACATGCTGTTTGCTATCAAAATCCGGGAACTGGAGGAAGAATTGCGCAAGCGGGGCTATCAGGTGCTGATCCTCAATACCGATGAGGACCAGGAACTGGAGCGCCGCGCGATCCACACCGCCATCAGCCGTCAGGTGGATGGCGTGGTGCTCTGTCCCTGCCAGAAGGGGCGGGAATCACTCAAGCTTCTGGAGCAGCACCACGTGCCCTACGTATTGTCGGGCCGGTATTTTGACGATCTGGCGTGTGACTCGGTGATCTGGGCCGACTACAAGGGCGGGCTGATCGCCACCCGGCACCTGATCGAGCGGGGCTGCAGGCAGATTCTGTTCCTCAACGGCCCGGAGATCATCTCCTCCGCGCGGGAGCGGGACCGCGGCTACCGGGACGCGCTGGCGGAGGCGGGTCTTGTGCCGCTGGAGCGCAGCGTATCCTCCATGTCGGGCGGCGTACATAGCGCGCTGGACGTTCTAGAGGCCCAGGGCGTCCGGTACGACGGCATCTTCGCCTTCAGCGACCTGATGGCGCTGGAGGCCGCCTGCTGGCTTCAGGAGCACGGGCGGAAAATCCCGGAGGACGTGCGCATGGCCGGGTTTGACGACATCCTGTCCCACATGTGCATCCCCTTCGGCCTCACGTCAATCTCCGCCGACAAAAAACAGGAGACGCTCTATGCGGTGGAGCTTCTGTTAAGCCGCGTGGAGGGACGGCAGGATCACGCCGCCGAGCGCCGCACGATGGATGTCAGGCTGGTGGCGAGAACGAGCAGCTAAAGCTGAGCGCGGAAAATCCGCTTTGCGGCTTTTTCGCGCGTGAGAAGAGCCTTCGCGGGCCTGAAATCCTGTGGCGTCGAAATCCCCTTCGGGTCTTTCAACGCAATGGAACGAGGAAGGGCCTTCGCGGGCCTGAAATCCTGTAGCGTCGAAATCCCCTTCGGGTCTTTCAACGCAATGGAACGAGGAAGGGCCTTCGCGGGCCTGAAATCCAGCCGGATTTCCGGGCGGCCCGCTGACCTAAGGAATTGTTTCAGCCCCCAGTGTGCGAACACTGGGGGCTGAAACGCGTTCCCGGCGCGCAGGTCGCCGGGAACGAAGGACGGGAACGATGGGGGCTAATACCAATGAAGCGTATTATTTACCCCAAAGGGACGAGGAATTTTCGATGCAGAACAAGGAGCCGAAGCGAGGCGACCCTTCGGGATACGCCTTCG
>CALGYL010000248.1 GCA_937934775.1 uncultured Clostridia bacterium | reverse complement strand
TACATCGCTTACGGCTCCAACATGGTCCAGGAACAGATGGCGTACCGCTGCCCGGACGCCCGCCTCATCGGGATGGGATACCTACCCGGCGCACAGCTGGAGTTCTACCTCCACGCAACGGTTGAACGCTCACAAATCAAAAAGGCACACGTGCCGGTCGCCGTCTGGGAGATCAGCGAAGCGGACGAACAGAGGCTGGACCGCTACGAAGGCTACCCCAGCTACTACATCAAGGCGGAGCGCACGGTGCACATGACGGACGGCTCTGAAATCAAGGGCATGATCTACCTGATGAACCAGAAGCGCGTCTCGCCGCCGACCCGGGACTACTATGATGGCATCTTGCGGGCATACCAGGCGCTGGGCTTCCGCTCCGAAATCGAGAGGGTCTTGAAGCCCGCGCTCCTTCGCAGCCTGGCGCGTACACCAAGATGAACCCGGCCGCGTTGGCCACGACTACGACGAAAAACCGCTCTCAAGTGAGGGCGGTTTTGTCGTTTATGGAGCTTTGAAATCTTGCGCCTGTCCCGCCACGTGGGCGCTGATGGTGGTGCTTGGAGGATGAACCTGGTTGCGCGCACCCGACCCGCGTCAAGGGCGCCTGTGTGGCCACGTTGCGAATCGTCAGAGCGGTATCACGTCGTGGGCGGTCTCGACGCCGGCGTCGGTCTTTCTGAACCGCACCAGCAATTGGCCTTCACAGACCCGGTAGACCGCTTGGAAGGGCTGGAGCCACAGGTGCGTCAGCCCTGGGCAGTGCCGGTAAGCATCGGCGCGGTACGCTTCGAAATCTTCTCTGCCTTGTGTGCCGAGCCACCGTTTGTACAGTTCGGTCAGATAGGGAACTTGCTCCTTCTGGAGCCGCGCCCACACGATTTCAGCCGGCAGCGCTTTGAAATTGGAGATTGACCGGCCGTCATGAAAGAGCGCCCAATCGTGCAGCGGCAGCGGGTTTTGCATCAGGTCTAGCATCGCCTCGGCGGTGCCGCAATCGTCGCAGACATAAACGTCCGCGTGGCGGCTGAGCGCGTTGCGCGTCACATGGATGTTCATCACACCACTCCCGCAGCGGGGACAGGGCAGGCGCTCCCCGGCCAGTTGCCGGGCTTTGAAATCAAGAAGCTGTTCATTCAGATCCTTCATTCGGTCTCCTCCTTCCCGTCAGCGGTGTGGGCTTCACGGCGCAGGGCGGCGTATTTCTCTTTGTGATTCGTCGCGGCAGCGTCGTTCGGAAACGCCGCGTGGCCTTTCAACCCGCCCAGCAGGATGCGGCGCTCTTCTTTGAAATCGGCGCCACCCATGCCCAGCCGCAGGAGCCAGGACCGAGCGAAGTACTTCTCGTTTTCGGGTTCCTGGACCTGTGGGGTGATGCGAGTCGCTGCCTGCGCGGCCTTGATGATCTTGTCGGTCAGCAGGCCATAGGTCGTCCAGCGCATCGGCTGTTCCGCGTGGAATGGATAGCTCAGCGTGACGTTGCCGTCGGCATAACTGAAGCCGTCCAACCCGCCGCGGGCTTTGAAATCGGTCAGCCGCTGTTGAAATGCGGCCAGGTCTTCCGGCATGTGTTCTTTCAGGCTGTCGATCAGGTTATTTGAAATGAAAAGGCTTCCGGATTCCGTCATGCGGTTGAACAGGTATTGCTTGCTGTACAGCATGTGGATCAAGTTCAAAAGGCTCCCCACCGTCAGGTCGGGAGCGGGCTCGCTGATTTCCATGTCGTCGATGCTGTCGGCGCGTTCTGTGGTGGCTTCTAAATCGGCTTCGGACGCAGGCTGCTCGGACTCCGGTTCCTCCGCCGCCCAGCCGTGGTTCTGGAAGAAGGGCTTGAGCGTGGTCCAGGCATCCAAATCGTCGGTGACGATTGCCGCGTCCTTTTCCACCTTGACTGGGCCGATGCTGTAGGTGCAGCATGGTACGCCGTCGTAGTGCGGTTCCAAGTGCAGCCATTCGCCGATGGCCTGGACGAGCAACTTGCGCTGGGTAACAAGTCCGGTTTCAACTCTCATGAAAATGCCTCCTTCGCTTTGGGTATTGACATATACGCTCTAAAAGCGATGGAAGTCAAGCAAATCATGAATAAGAAAGGAGCGGGATTCCTCCCGCTCCGATGGTTCTGACAAGTATACTATACTCCGCGATTCAAGGTGGCGAAAGTGTCATTAGGTGGCATTTTATACTTTCCCGAAATTCTTTTTCTGCATCAGCTCTTCTGCCGCCGCCAGCGCCTCGTTGTTCAGGCGGAGTAGGTATCGC
>CALGYL010000247.1 GCA_937934775.1 uncultured Clostridia bacterium | reverse complement strand
GCGCGTCCAGCATGCGCTCCAACTGCTCCTCCGGCGGCCGCGCCTTGGGCGCGTCCTCCCGGAAGATTTCCAGGAGCCGCGTCATGATCGCAGCCTTCCCCTCGAAGTGGTTGTATACGGAGCTTTCCCGGATGCCCGCGGCAGCGGCAATCTCGCTCAGAGACGCGCCTTCGTAGCCCTTCCGCGCAAACACTTCCGCCGCGCAGGACAAAATCCGCCCGGTGGTCTCCAAGCCCCGCTTTCGCTTCCGAACGACGGGGCACTCATCCTTCAAATTCATCCCTCCTGCAGGTATTATACGCAATTTCGAACGTATAATCAATAGTTAGACGATCGTTCAATAGTTTATTCACTAAATATAGCCGGATTTTGAGCTGACTTTTAACATTCCGCTTGCCATCCGGGAAATTCTGTCGTATCATAAGGTTAAAATTACCTTCTCGCGGGCGCCGCGGCGATCAAAACGAAGGGTGTGATCGGGCATGCGCATGACGTCAAAGGGCATCACGCAAGCCGTTCACTCGCTGCTGGCGCGAGGAAAGGCGATGCCCCGGGAAGGATCGGGACTGTGCCCCGAGTGCATGCAGGTCAATTTGAAACGGATCATCTACTGCGCGCTGGTGGCCATCCCGATAAGCCTTACGCAGATTATCATCTTCTCACTTCATCCCACCGGCAGCGATGTCGAAGCCGGGTGGCGCATAGGCATTATCCTGAGCCACGCGACGATGCTGTTTTTGATGTTGTGCTTTGCGCTGACGGCCTGGCGGCTGCAGCGTGTGGAGCGCCTCCTCCCGGCGAAAGTTCTACTGTTCGCGGTGGTCGTGACACTTCTGGGGCTTGGCGTGGTCATCACGGCGGCCGATCAGCTGGTTACCTCCAGCATTACGCCCTACGCCCTGGTGTGTATGGGGGTGGGCGCGTTGTTTTTGATCCCGCCGCTGTACTCGGCGGCGTTGTTGGCGGCGAGCTTTGCCGCCTTCTACTTTGCGATCGCCCCCGGATTAAGCCCTGCCGTGCTCCTGTCCAACCGCACCAACGGGATGGCGACCATGGCCATCGGCTTTGGCCTGTCGGTCGCCATGTGGCGGCACTTTATGGTGGATCTCCGGCAGCGCCGGCAGATCGAGGCGCAGAGCAAGGAGCTGGAGCGGATCAATCTGGAGCTGCAGAACATGGCCTTTACCGACAGCCTGACGGGTCTGCCCAACCGGCGCTACTTCGATCAGGCGGTTGCAAGAGAGCTTTCCACCATCCGGCGCAGTGGCCTCGCCGCCGGACTGATTGAATTCGACTTGGACTTTTTCAAAGAAATCAACGACAGCTTCGGCCACGCGGCCGGCGACGCGGTGCTTCGGCAGATCGCCGCGCTGGTGGGGAAAACCATCCGCCAAAGCGACATGTTCGCGCGCTACGGCGGCGAGGAATTCATCCTGCTGCTGCCCAGAACAAACCTGGAGGGCGCGCGCATCGCGGCGGAGAAACTGCGCGCGCACATCGAAGCACATGTGTTTTCGGCCGACGGCCAGGAAATCCGGCTGACCGCCAGCTTCGGTGTGGCGGAACTGAACACGGACCCTGCCATCAGTTGCTACCGCGCGGTGGACCAGACGCTGTACCGCGCCAAACAGCGGGGCCGGAACCGCGTGGAGGTCATGGCGCCAAACGATCCGGAAGGATCTCGCCAAAGAATGAGCGCCGTGAAGGCCCCCTGATCGCACGCAAAGTGAGTCCAGCGGTCCGCCTCGGCGCGCCCCCCGTCTCCCATCCCATCCGTTTCCGGCGGCATAGGCGCCGTGAGCCGCAGCATCTCCCGCTTGTTCCAAACCGTTCCCCGCCTCCTCTTTATTCGTTTCCGGCGGCGTGTACGCCGGAAACGTGTTTGGCCCGCCAGTTCGGAAACTGGTGGGCCAAACATTTCCTTCCGTCAGCGGGGCGCCCGGAAATCCCAGAGGATTTCAGGCCCGCGAAGGGCTTCGTTGCCTTGCGCAGAAACATCCGAAGGAGGTTTCTACGCTCCGGGAGGTTTTATCGCCTAAAGTTTTGCAGTTCGATCAGGTTGCCCTCCGGATCGGCGGCGTACACGAATGTTGCGGTCACGCCGCCCGGATACGAAGCCTTCACCACCTCGCCCGCCTGTCCGCCGCCCTCCGCCAGCACCCGATGAAGCGCCTGTTCCACGTCGTCCACCTCGAAGGCGATGTGGCTGAAGCCCGCGCGGTTGAGCGCCTGCACGCCGGGCAGTACCTCGTCATAGCCGAAGATCTCCAGCGTCTGCTCCACCCCGGGCAGCTTCAGGTGCTCGCCCCGGATGTGCGCGCCCGGAATGCCGGTCATCCTCTCCAGCCAGTTTTCCGAAATATCCCGCGTCTGGCCGATGCTTTGTAGCCCCAGCGCCCGCTGGTAAAATCCGGACAGCCGGCGCCAGTTATTTGCGATCAGGTTGGTGTGCTTGTAGCGAATCGAGCCGCCTTCCGGCGTCCCGGAAGCCGCACCTGCCGCGTCCGAAACCACCCCGATAGACGCCCCGGAAGCCGCCGCGCTTGCCGTCCCGGCCGTTGCCCCAACCGCCGCCCCGACCTCCTGCGCGCCCGGCCGGATGGAGAACGCGCGCCCGTCCGCCGCGCGCATGGTGGCCAGCACGCCGTCCAGATGGTCGTATTCGTGCTGGATCAATTCCGACAGGTCGCCCTCCAGTTCCAGCCTGCGGGGCCTCCAGTCCTGATCCAGGTAGTCCACCACGCAGCGCCGGTAGCGTTCCACGCGGACCAGAAGGTTGGGAAACGACATGCAGTCGTCCAGAAGCTCCATTTTTTCCCCATCCGGAAACGTAAGGCGCGGATTGAAAAGCGCGCCGTTGACCGGACCGGCCTCCATGTAGATCAGCCGCTTGGGTACGCCGATCTGCGGCGCGGCGATGGCGCGGCCCACGAAATATCTGCGCCGGAACGAATAAAGCGTGTCCCGAAGGTCCGTCACCACCAGCATCATTTCTTCCAGTTCTTCCCGCGCGACCGGCAGGCTGGTTTCATTTAGCCTCGGATCGCCCAGCAGCAGAATTTCTCGCTCCACCGTTTCGCCCCCATTTTCGTTTTGCCTATTATACCACAAACGGGCGTTTCCGGCGACATGGGAAGGACGTGCGCCGCTTCCGTCCCTAAAAAGTATCAACCCTCCGCACGGTGCAAAAAGCCCTTGTCCGCCAGGCTGTCGCAGGCCTTTTTTGCCGTGCTGATGGACGCGGTCAGAAGAAACAGACTGATCAGCGTGCCCTCCCGCACGTAGAGCGGCAGGCCCAGCGCCAGCGAAAGAACCACAGAACCGGTGACAAACACCACATCCAGCGCGTAGCGCACCTTTCGGAAGGACCAGCCGATGATCTTCGCAACCTCCTGACAGGCGCTTTCGATGGGGAAGGCCAGCGCCTCCAGCCCCAGTACCACGCCCGCCGAACCACCCGCCAGCACCGATCCCAGCGCAAACAGCAGAAGATTCGAAACGTACCCCGAAAGCACCAGCCCGCCAAACACGTTGTAGTTGAATACGTCGATCACCCTGCCCAGGCACAGGACCGCCGCCGCCTGCAGCGCGTACCGGGCCGGGTGCCGAAACCGGTCCAGCGTCATGTAGAGGACGAGAAACAGCCCGTTCATTGCCGCCGTGACCCAGCCGACGGTGCCGTTAAGCCCCTCCGCCAGCGCGACATTCAGCGAATTGAAGCTGCTCACGCCCACCCCCGCCTTGATCGTCAGGCTGATGCCCACCCCTGTCAGGCAGTAAAACGTGAGAGATACCAGAAACCGGATTGTCTTGCCCATGCATCTACGCTTCCCCGGCGTGCCGCCGTAAACCATTGTCCCTTGACAATGTAGCCGAAACGGAGGGATAATTCGATGAGAAATCTCACATCCGGAGGCATTATGGACAAATTTTACCCCAAGAACCCGGGCGATGCCCATTATGAAGCGCTGGCCTCGTTCCGGGCGCTGCCGCGGGAGGCGCTCTCCTACGCGTACGTCGCGGTGTTTGGGCGCGGCGAGCGCCTGTCCCGCCTGGGGGAGCCCGTCGCGGCGCTGTACTTTCTGACTTCCGGCCGGGCGAAAATCTCCATGAGCCACGAGGGCGGCAGGCAGTCCATTCTGCAGTTCATCGGCGCGGGCGATTACGTGGGAGATCTGTCGCTATTGGGTGTGGAGGATTCGCCCAAGGACGTGGAAGCGCTGTGCGCCTGCACCGCGGTCGCGCTGCCGATGGAGACATACCGCGACGCGCTGCTCAAGGACGCAGCGTTCCTGCGCACCTTGTGCGAATACCTGGCCCAAAAGCTACTGGGCCGATCGGAGCGGCTGACGCAGAACCTGAACTACCCGCTGAAAAACCGCCTGGCCGCGCTGATCCTGACCACAGCCCACGACGGGCTGTATTCGGAGAAGCACGGCGAGGCGGCCGAGTACCTGGGCGTCACTTACCGCCACCTGCTGTACACGCTGGCGGGGCTACGGGACGAAGGCATCCTGATTCGGGAGAAAAAAGGCTACCGCATCCGGAACGAACGCGCACTGGAGGCGCTGGCCGGAGAAATCCGGGGATAGAAGGCCATTGGGGGAAATCGAAGCGCGGGCTTATACCAATGAAGAGCATTATTTACCCCAAAGGGACGAGGAATTTTCGATGCAGAGCAAGGAGCCGGAGCGAGGCGACCCTTCGGGATACGCCTTCGCAAAGAAACCGCCCCGGAGCGAAAGGCATCGCTTCGGGGCGTCGCTTGGAGAATCCCGCAGAAGATTCCGGAGAAACCGTCATCGTTCGCCCGGCCGGGTCTCGACGCTCACGCCGGTGTGCCCCTTTGCGATCTGCTTGCGCCTTCTCCGGTTGTCCCAGGTGTCCAGCACGATGTCCAGGTCATAGTCCTCGCCGGGGTAGAGCGTCTCTTTTCCGAGAAATGGCTGTACGCGCTTTGCGCTGATGGAAACGTTCTTCTCCCGGATGCGCAGCAGCATTTCCCCCCGGGCGTTCGGCGGCAGCACGACGGTTGCGAAGCAGTTCATATACGGCACGCGCACCCGGTCGCCGGGGGCGTACTGCGGCCCGGCGGGCGCATCCGGCGCCGGGGATGCCTCCGGTTCAAATCCCTCCGGTTCAAATCCCTCCGGTTCGGACGGCTCCACCGCCGGTTCAAACGCCGGCAGGGCTTCGAAAGCCTCCGGGCGCGCTTCCGGTTCCGGGCGCGCGTCCGTCTCGGCGGGCGTCCGCCCGGCGGGATACGCCGCGGCGCGGGCGCTCATGAGCAGCTTTTCCGGCATGCCCAGGCCGCGGGCGATGTCCAGCGCGCAGCTTTCGCCCGCCTCGCCCAGCTCCAGGTGATAGGTGGGCGAGAGCGTGGAGCGGTCGAATGTCATCCGGGCGTTCAGAAAGCCCGGCGTCTGTGCGGCGAACCGCTTGAGTTCCGCATAGTGGGAGGTCGCCATCAAAAGGCATTTGAGCTGCCCCAGTTCCTTCAGGATCGCCACCGCCAGGCCCATGCCCTCCTGCGGGTCGGTACCGCTGCCGACTTCGTCCAGCAGCACCAGCGAGCGGGGACCCGCGGCGTTTAAAATGCGCACCACCCGCCGCATGTGAGCGGAGAAGGTCGAAAGGTTCTGGCTGACGCTCTGGCCGTCGCCGATGTCGCAGTAGATGCCGGACAGAAGCGGGATGGCGGCGCGCGCCGCCGGGACTTCCAGCCCGGACAGCGCCATCGCGGCCATCAGGCCGCAAGTCTTGATGGAGACGGTCTTGCCGCCGGTATTGGGCCCAGTGATCACCAGCGCCCGCACGCGGCCGCCCAAGGTCAGGCTCATGGGCACCGCGTCTTCGCCCAGGAGCGGGTGCCGGGCTTGCTCCAGCTTCATTTCAAACGTTCTGGAGAGGGTCAGTTCCCCGCAGTGCATCTTGCTTGCCAGATGGCCCGCGGCGAACGCGTAGTCCAGTTTTTCCATGCTCTCCCGGTTGACGACGAGCGCCTCCCGGGCGACGGCGGCCATCTGGCTGAGCTCCGCCAGGATGCGGATCTCCTCGTTGGCCTCGTCCACCTCCAGCGCATCCATCTCGTCCCGGAGGGCGGCGGTGGCTTCCGGCTCGATGAACACCGTCTGCCCGCTGCCGGAGATATCCAGCGTCGCGCCGCGCACAAGCCGTGCGAATTCACGCTTCACCGGCACCACGTAGCGCCTGCCGCGCACGCCGTAGAAGCTCTCCTGATACCATTCCGGGTGGGCGCGCATCATGGACGCCAGTTTTTCCTTTATCCGGGCGGACAGGCGCTCAATGCCGGCGCGGATGGCGGCAAGTTGGGGGCTGGCGCGGTCGTCCAGGCGCTCGCCGCGGAAGCACCGCTCGATCTCTCGCCGGATTTCGTCCAGCGGATCGACGCTCATGCCCAAAGACGGCACGTCCGGGTGGATGGTCAGCGCCCGCTTCAGGTAGCTTTTTAGCAGGCGGCAGTGGTTTAAAAACTCGCCGATGGCGATCAGCTCCTGCGGGGTCAGGATATCGCCCAGCCTGAGCTTGTCGTCCAGCGCGTCCAGCCCCTGAAGCGAGTGGACGGGCGGCTCGCCCATCGCCTCGTACACCTTCCGGGCGGAGGCGGTCAATTTCAGCGCCCGCTGGACGGCTTCGCCGTCCTCCATGGGCATTAGGTTCTCCGCCCGCTGCCGGGCGGCCTTCGTCCGCGTAAGTTCGGCCAGCATGGCCGTAACCTTGGGGTATTCCATCAGTTCCAGGTATTCCCGATCAAACATTTTGCGCACATCCTTCTCTTCAATGGGACAGGAACCCGCGCCGGCGGCATGCCAAATGGCAGGCGCACAAAAAAGGGGCTGCGACACGCGCAGCCCCAAAAACCCTGGATCAGGGTGTGGAGAGCGGCGGCCGCCGGCGCGGGTACAACAACGTTGCCCGTGAAACCCACAGGCGTTTGCGTACCGTATGCACCTAGCAGCTAACCGACATCCTTCACTCCCCCTGTTTGAACTGATCTTATTCTACCCGGCCCGCGTCCGTCCGTCAAGCGGTCTGAACGTAAAATCCGATTTAGCCGCATCGGCCCATGTCTTTTCGATCCCATAAAGACAGCCTCACGGAAACCGGGCCGCGGCCCTTCGTGACCGGGTCACGGACGCGGTAGCCGACCGCGCGGTACAATGAACGCAATATTTTGACGGGAGGGTTTTTCATGCTCCTCTACCAGATCATCGGCGCGGTCGTGGGCGGCGCGCTGGGCTACGCGGTCTACCGGTTTGTCGGCTGTTCCTCGGGCGCCTGCCCCATCACATCCAACCCCTACGTGTCCATCATCGTCGGCGCGCTGCTGGGCGCGATGCTGCCCGGCGGGGTCTAGAGAGAGTGTGGGGTACACAGGGGCTCCGCCCCGTACCCCGCCAGAGGGTCATGATGCCCCTCTGGGCACCCGCACATAGGCATAAAATATGCCGCGGTCCTCACCGCACAGGGCGGAGGACGGCGGCATGCTTCATACGATTACGGTTCGATGGTCGGCGCGGGCGTGGCGGCGGGCGCGGCCGTCTCGGCGGGTTCCGGGGAAGCCGTGGGCTGCAGGTTGATCACCGGGTAGGCCTCGCCGCCAGCCAGTT
>CALGYL010000246.1 GCA_937934775.1 uncultured Clostridia bacterium | reverse complement strand
CAGCATGTCCACCGCCAGCGTGCCCAGCGCCGAGCGGGAGACGCGCATGGTGGTGAGCGCCGGCATGGTCATGGCGCTGAAGGGGATGTCGTCGACGCCGATGACGGAGACATCCTCCGGGATCGAATAGCCCGCCTCCCGGATGGCCTTCATGACGCCGATGGCGACGGTGTCGTTGTCCGCGACGCAGGCGCCGTGGGGCACGTAGCCGTCCTCCTCCAGAATCCGTTTCATGTCCTTGTAGGACCCGTTCAGCGTCGGCATGACGCTGATGGCCTTGGGCACGGGAAGCCCCAGCCGCTCCATCTCCCGGAGGTAGCCCTGATAGCGCTCCTCGCAGTTGCGGATGGGCAGGCTAAAGCGCAGATAGCCGATGTTCCGGTATCCGAGGTTGTAGAGGTAGCGCACCGCCTCGGCGCTGATGGCCTCGTTGTCCATCACCACGGAGTCCACATGGACGCCGCGCATGCTGTTGTCCATCACCACGGTGGGCACGGTCAGAATGTCCAATAGCTTGTAATCGGCCTCGCTGAGTTCTGTGCCCATCATGATCACCCCGTCGGGTGGCGAATCCATGACTTCCTTCAGCGTTTCGGTGGCGGTGGCCACTTCGCAGTTGACCATCGCCAGGTCGTAGCCGTAGTAGCGGCATTCCCGCTCGATCTGATCGATGATGGAGGCGATGAAGCCCTGGTTTTCCTCAATGGCAATGCCGTGGGTGCGGAATTTGACCACGCAAAGGCGAAACCTCTTGGGCTTTGAGCTGCGCTTCTGGCCGGGGACCATATAATTATGCTCCTCGATCACTGAAAGCACCCGCTGCCTGGTTTCGTCGCTGACCCCTTTTTTCTTGTTGATGACCAGCGAAACCGCCGCCGGTGATACCCCTGCCAAGTTGGCAATTTCCCTGATCGTCATAGTGGCATCCGTCCTACTTCTTCATGGTTTGGGAAAATCCTTCCATCAGAAGCGCCGCCACCGCCGCGCCGGGGTCCAGATACGCGCGCGATTGCTCGCCGCGTATGGCCATGCGGCCGTGTCTGGCGAGCATTCCCCGGGTGGCGAGGAACGCTTCGCCGGCTGCGGACGCAGCGGACGCGGAAGCGGCTTTCATGTCGTCGCCATGAACTTTTAACACTTCGATCGCCGGGTACAGCCCGTCGAGGAACGTCTTTTCTCCCAGTTGCGCTTTTCCGCGGACTTGAACGCCGTCATAAAACGCCTGGAAAAATCGGATCCACAGGCTTCCTTCGATGGATTCGACGCCCTTCAGCGCTTTTCCTGCCTGCATCAGCCCGCTGGCCATTAAGGTTCCCATCGTGGAGGGCACCGCGGAGCCCATCGCCTTGCCCGCGAAGTACGCGATCTTGCCCTGGTCGGTTTCCGGGCTGTCCTTTACGGCTTCGTATGCGGCCCGGAAGCCGTCCGACATGGTGAGGCCCAGGTCGCTGTCGCCCGCCTCGCCGTCCAGCTCGATCAGGCGCCGCCTGTTTTCCGCCATGATGCCGGCCCAGACGCCGAGCAGAGTTTTCAGGTCTGCCACAATCGGACCCTCCAATACCAACTTAAAATAGTACCGCTTCGTCGCAGGGGTATTTTTATAACGGAAACTGCTTGAAAAACGGCGTGTCCGCGGGCGCGGCGAGGTACTTTTTCAGCTCGCCGTCCAGCCGGAGAAGCGAGATCGACGCGCCGCCCATCTCCATCGAGGTGGCGAACTCGCCGACGTAGGCGTGGTACACCCGGATGCCCCGCTCCGTCAGCGCTTCGCTAACGCGGCGGAACATCACATACTGCTCTTCCAAGGGCGTCGCGCCCAGGCCGTTGATCATAACCGCGACCTCGTCGCCGCTTTCGTAGGGCAGGTCCCTCAGGATGGGGGCGAGCATCTCGTCCACGATCCGGTCGGCGGGCAGCAATTTTCCGCGGCGCACGCCCGGCTCGCCGTGAATGCCCATGCCGATCTCCATTTCGTCCTCCGCGATCTCAAAGCTGGGGCGGCCCACCCGGGGCACCGTGCAACTGGAGAGCGCCACGCCCATCGTGCGCACGTTGGCGCAGGCCTTGTCGGCCACCCGCTTGACCTCGTCCAGGTCCAGGCCTTCGGCCGCGGCCGCGCCCGCGCACTTGAACGCGAAGAAGATGCCCGCGACGCCGCGGCGCTTGTTGGCCTCGCCCGGCAGCGCGGCGGGGCCGGCAACGTCCTCGCCCGCCACGGTGGAGAGGACGCGGATGCTGTCTTCGAAGTCCGCCATCTCCGCGGCGGTATCGAAGTTGAAGATGTCGCCGTTGTAGTTGCCGTAGATGTACAGAACGCCCTTGCCCTGATCGATATGCCTGGTCACGGCCAGCATCTGCTCGGCGCTGGGGGACTGGAACACGTCGCCGATGGCGCAGCCGTCCAGCATGCCTTCGCCGACGTAGCCCAGAAACAGCGGCAGATGGCCGGAGCCGCCGCCGGTGGCGATGCCGACCTTGCCCGCGTGGGCGCGGGCGTTCACCAGGCAGTGGAGGTCGCCGTCCGCGAAGGCAAGCTCGCCGGGATGCGCGGCATAGAGGCCCTCCAGCATCTCCGGGATGAAGCGTTCCGCGGTGTTGATGATCTTCTTCATGAGTAACATCCTTTCGCCGGGGACGGCGGGTTGCCGGTTTTCGCGGCGCCTTCCGATCCCGCCCAGCATGCTCATAACGTTTGGCGTCGATAAGGAGTAGGATGACAAAGAAGCGCGCCCTACCCGCGGGGGGGATCGGGGGGAGACTTCGACTTTTAATCGTCTCAGACCATCCACAACGTCTCGTCCTGCCTCATTCGCTTCCGGCGGCTTGTGCGCCGGAAGCGTGTTTCCACCGGAAGTAGCGCACACTGGTGGTGGAAACAGTGCCATTGGTCAGCGGGCCGCCCGGAAATCCGTGAGGATTTCAGGCCCGCGCAGAGTATTTCCCCCGCGCCCGAAAGCCGCTTGCGGATTTTGGGCGCTCTATAAAACGCCTTTTTTGAGAATCACGCAGGCGTACAGCGAGCGCTCGCCGGTGGCCACGCAGGCGTAGGCCTTCCGCGCGCGGTCGTAGAACTGAAAGCGCTCGATCTGGCCGGTCTTCGTCCCGGGCTGGTGCCTGTCCACAACCGCCTGAAATTCCTTCCAGATGGGCGGCTGGCCCTCCATCGTGCCCGGCACCACCTGCATCAGCGTGACCGGCGCGTCCACGAACGTATCCAGCGGCAGGAGGTTCAGCACCGCGTCCAGAAGCGCCACGCCCCCGTGGCCGTCCAGCCGCACGCAGCGCGGGTTCATGCTCTGGGCCGGAAAGTTCGCGTCGCCGATCACCAGTTCATCGCCATGGCCCATCTCCGCCAGAATCTTGAGTAGCTCCGGCGATATCAGGGGTGAAATGCCCTTCAGCATAATGCGCCTCTTCTCACAGCTTGGGCAGGATTGCTTCTACGTCATCGTGGGGACGAGGGATCACGTGTACGCTGATCAGTTCGCCCACGCGCTTGGCCGCCGCGCCACCGGCTTCCACCGCCGCCTTGACCGCGCCCACGTCGCCGCGCACCATCACCGTCACCAATCCGCCGCCCACCAGAACCTTGCCGATCAGGTGTACGTTGGCCGCCTTGACCATCGCGTCCGCCGCTTCGATGGAACCGACGAGGCCTTTGGTTTCAATCATTCCGAGTGCTTGCTTTTCCATGAGATACGCTCCTTTTCAAGGCGTTTTACGCCTTCGTGGTTTTGGGGGTCTTGGGGGAAGAGGATTCCTCGCCGCCGGGCAGCACCGCTTCCACATCGCCATGGGGACGGGGGATCACATGCACGCTGATCAGTTCGCTCACGCGCTTGGCCGCCGCGGCGCCGGTGTCTACCGCCGCCTTGACCGCGCCCACGTCGCCGCGCTCCCTCACCGTCACC
>CALGYL010000245.1 GCA_937934775.1 uncultured Clostridia bacterium | reverse complement strand
GAGGGTAGCCATATACGCGCTCAGCTGCGACAGTGCGTCATCGGTGCTCTGGCCGACGTTCACCAGCTTTTCGATATCGTCCAGCGCCAGGTTGATCTGCTGGTAGAGATTTTCATCCAGCACCGACGCGCCCTGCCCGAACTGGTCGGTCAGCACCTCGTTGAAGGAGTCCGCCGAGTACAGGTACATGCGCATGCCGGGCACAATGGTACCCGCCAGATCCGCCTTGGGCAGGCTGGATTGTTCAAAAGTGCGCAACGCCATGTTGAGGTCCGTCTGAATGTGGGCAACCAGCGTGTTGTATCCGGTCTCCAGCCGCTTGGCCCGATTTGTCAGCATAACACTGACCACGCTGAGTGCGATCGCGAGCGCCACAAAGACCGCGATTACGGCATACACCGGGTACAGATTGGAGCGGTGCGCCGTGGCGCGGGGGCGTTTCAGTCTAAAAAACCGCATAGCTCATTTCCCTTCTTTATGCAGTGGGATGGGTGAATATCCAAACATACGGTATTGATTTGTAAATATTCTACATATAATGGAAATATTCCTGCCATCGTTTTAAACATTATGCAAAATATACTATATGCCATGCGCGCATATGCATTAGCCCTGCATATTTTCGTCAAAATGCACAATATATCATCTTGTGGAAATTTATGGAGCACAACGCGCGATCGCGCGCCGGGGGAAGGAATTCTGCCGGGCCGCGCCGAAAAGAATATGGGAGAGCACGAGGGGAGGCAGGAACGCATGCGGTTCGATTTATTGCATCCGGCGGATCAGCTGGTCATGCTGATGGGGCGCATCTACCACTATGGAATGACAACCACTTCCGGCGGCAACCTGTCCATACGGGACGACAACGGCGACATCTGGATCACGCCGTCCGGCATCGACAAGGCCAGTCTGACGCGAAACGACATCATTCAGGTCAAACCGGACGGTACGCTGATCGGCCCCCACAAGCCGTCGGTGGAACTCCCGTTCCACAAGGAGATATATCGCGTGCGCACCGACCTCAAGGGCATTGTGCATGCGCACCCGCCAACGCTGGTGGCGTTTTCACTGGTGCGGAAGATCCCCAACGTCCGCCTGGTCCCCAACGCCGCGCAGGTCTGCGGCGATGTGGGCATGGCCAAATACGATGTGCCGGGCAGCGAGCAACTGGGCCGCAACATCGCGTTGGAATTTGAAAAGGGTTACAACACGGTGCTGCTCGAAAACCACGGCGTGGTTTGCGGCGGCAAGGATGTGTTCAGCGCGTTTATGTCGTTTGAAACGCTGGACTTCTGCGGCCGCCTGGAAATCGACGCCAACAAGCTGGGAACGCCCCGGGCGCTGACGGACGTGCAGATCGCGCTGGACAGTTCCAAAGCCCATCCGCCGATGGACGCCTTCGTGCCCGGCACATTCTCCAGCGAAGAGCGCGCCGCCCGCCGCGACATGTGCGCGCTGATCCACCGGGCCTACGAACAAAAGCTTTTCACAAGCACCCAGGGAACGTTCTCGCAGCGCCTGTCCGATGGTTCCTTCCTGATCACCCCCTATATGAAGGACCGGAATTACCTGGACAGCGAGGACCTGGTGCGCATCAAGGGCAGCATGTGCGAAACCGGCAAGACCCCCAGCCGTTCGGCGCTTTTGCACGAGCGCATCTATGCGCTGCATCCTGAGATCGGCTCGGTGATTATCGCGCACCCGCCGGCCATCATGGCCTTCGCGGTGACCGACGCGCCGTTTGATTCCCGGCTGATCCCGGAGAGCTACATCATGCTGCGGGATGTGCCGCGCCTGCCGTTTGCCTCAAGCACGCTGGACATCGAAAAAACAGCCTCGACCTTTTCGGCGGCAACGCCGGTTCTGATCGTGGACAACCAGTGCGCCATCGTATCGGGCACGACGCTCCTCAACGCATTTGACCGGCTGGAGGTTCTGGAGTACAGCGCCGCCGCCGTCATTGCCTCCAAAGATCTGGGCGATGTGGTGCCCATCAGCCCGGCGGAAATCGACGCCATCGAGGTCGCGTTCAACCTGAAATAGCTTCTGCCACGAAAGGCGCCCGGCTTTCGCATTTCGCCAGGCGCCTTTTGCGTTTGGAATTCTACTCCATTTTGATTTCCTGCGCTCCGTAATACGTGCCTACCCCCATTGTGTCATAAGCCGCCAGCGTCACCGAATCCGGCAGAACCGCCATCGCGTTCAGCGAACCCCGCTGCGTCGAACGCGTTCCCGCGGGCGATCCGGGTTCCGGCACCGCTTCCGGCTCGTAGCCTCCGCTCTCTGCCGCGCCAAAGGGCAGAATATCGCCATTTTTATCAAGAAAGGCAAACGTAGCGTAGCCGGTCATGGCGTACTTCTTTACGTCGATCACCGTATACTCAATCTGATAGTAGACTGCCATCGGCGTTGCGGTCAGCGTCACGGCGTCCACGCGCACGCCCGCGCCGGGAAACTCCGCCGCCGCGACACTTCGTTTCTTCACTGCCGTGCCGGTCTCCCTTGTGATTTTCAGATCAAGAATACCGAATTCTTCAGCGTTCCAGTTCAGTGCCCACTCCCCCTGTCCGTCCTGGACAAAGGGCGCAAGCGAGCAGGGCAGCGACAGGGAGAGTTCGGAGGCCTCGCCTTCGTACGCACCCGACAGCAGGATGGCCAGCGTGCCGTCCGCTTCGGCCGTACCTGTCTGCGCTGTCGCCGACCAATTGTTCTGCATGTCATCGATGATCTGAGCGCACAGAATGCGCGCCTTGCCGTTCTCCTTTGCGTAGTCCGATATACTGCCCGCATGCCCTTGATATACCGTGCCCAGCGATGCGACCGAATCCGTGGGGACGGTCCAATGGTCTACCAGCAGAGCATCGTCTCCCCTCGGTTTGACCGCCACCACCAGATAGACCTGGCTCCCGTCGTACACCGCCTGCCGGACGGAGAAGTTCGCGCTGGGCAGATGCCCGCCGGTCTGCGGAACTGCAGCGGCATCCCGCACCAGCGCCGTCGCCTCCGGCAGCACCTTGGTATCGCCCCCCGTTTTCCCGGTCACAAAGTCCAGCACGCCCCAGCGGAACGTCGCCGCCAGCGCCGCGGCAGCCAGCAGCGCGCAAAAAAACGCCGCAATCAGCACCCCCGTCCGCACTTTACCGCCGCGCCGCGTCGCTTCCCGTTTCCGGACGTCCCGAAGTCCCCGCTGAACGGCCTCCTCGCAACCGACCTCCGCCGGCTCGAACATGGTCTCACAATCCTTCCGCGTCTTCAC
>CALGYL010000244.1 GCA_937934775.1 uncultured Clostridia bacterium | reverse complement strand
GTTCTGCGCGAAAAGAACCAGCGCAACGAGTGATTAATGTTTGGAGTTAGTATAAGGCACATAAAAATATCCCGAGGGAGAGATCAGAGAGGGCCGAAGCCCTCTCTCTGAGCATGAAAAACCCGCGGGATTCTTATTGAAAAAGGAGAGCGCTGGGTGCGCCTGAAATTTGCGGGGAATTTCAGGCGCACCCAGCGGCTTACCCTCCGCGCCGAAAGACTCGAAGGGGGGCCGGTGTCTACTTGAAGAAGAGCTTCGACATATCCTCGAAGGTGTAGATCGGCACCAGGCGGGCATCCTCGACGCCGCCCACATCGTTGGTCACGGCCAGCAGACGGCTGTTGGTGACGATGGGGTAGAAAATGGCGTCGTCGGCCAGCTTCTGCTGGGCCTTCTTATAGATCTCGGCGCGCTTGGCGTCGTCGGTCTCCACGGAGCCCTGACGGAACAGCTCGTCCAGGTCCGTATCGGACATGTGGGAGTAGTTCGAGGCCGAGCCAGTGGTGAACAGCGTCGCGTAGTTGTTCGGGTCGACGCCCATGATGTAGCCGCCCAGGAACATCTCGAACTCGTCGGTGCCCTTTTCCAGCTTGTCATAGAGCGCGGTGGAATCCATCGCGACCAGCTCGACGTTCACGCCGATGGCCTTCAGGTTCTGCTGAATGACCATGGCCTGGGTCTCCTGCTGGACGTTGTTGGCGGTGTAGGTCAGGCGCAACGCGGGCACGGAGGACACCTTGGCCAGGTACTCCTTGGCGGTGTCCAGATTCTGGGCGTAGGTTTCCACGCCGTCGGTGGTGTAGAACGCCGCCTTGTAGGGCAGGAAGGTCGCGGCGTCGGTGTAGTAATCCTTGGACAGGTAGGCGCCCACGTTCATCTCCTCACGGCTGAGGGCGAACATGCAGGCTTTACGCAGGTTGACGTCGGCCACCAGCTGAGAGCCCATGTTGAAGGACAGGTAGCCCACGCGGTCTTCCGGATAGGCGTTGATGGTCACGTCGGTGCCCTCGTAATCCGCCGCGGTGGCGTTGGGGATCACCAGCATGTTGATTTCGCCCTTCTTGAGCGCCAGCGCCGCCGAAGACATGTCGGAGACGATCTGGAAGATCACGGTGCCGATCTTGGGCGCGCCGCCGAAGTAGTTGGGGTTGGCCTTGAACTTGACGTACTGGCCGGCCACGTACTCCTCCAGGGTGTAGGGGCCGGTGCCGACGGGCGTCTGGTTCTTGGTGTTCTTGTCCAGCGTCGCGTCGCCGTCATAGATGTGCTTGGGCATGATGTAGTGCTCGGCGCTCAGGGTCTCCTGAAAGCCCGCGGCCATGACCGGCAGCTTGAACTGAACGGTCAGGTCGTCCACCTTGGTGACTTCGACGGGCTTGCCATCATACACGAACGCGTCGTGGCCGTTGGCATAGTCGAACTCAATGATCTTCGAGTAGGTAAACACCACGTCGTCGGCGGTGAAGGGCTCGCCGTCGGACCACTTGACGCCGTCCCGCAGCTTGACGGTGTAGGTCATCTTGTCCTCGGACACTTCCAGGCTCTGGGCCAGGTTGTAGGTGATGTCATCCGGCCCGTAATAATTGTACAGGTTGGAGTAGAGCATGCGCTCGGTCATCAGGTCAAAGCGGCCGGAGGTGGTGATGGTGTTGATGTCGTTGCCCGGGTCGCCCTCAATGCCGTAAATCAGCGTGTCATTGGCTTTGTCGGCCATCGCGGGTACCGAGCCCAGCGCCAGAACCATGATCAGCGCCAGCATAAAGGCAAGTGTCTTTCTCATCGCGATTCTCCTCCCTGACGGTTGCAATTATTTGACGGGGTAACAATTTCTATTATACCGGCGAATCCGTACGTTTGCAATCCCCCCAGCGATTCGCATTCGGTTTTACGGCGCGTCGGGGTTCATCGTAAAATGCCTATAAAACCGGCATGAATATGGTCAATTCGCCCCCCGGCGGTAAAAAAAACAAAGCGCGCTTCCTTGTTAAACTTCGGAAAAGCATGCTTCTAAACGTCTATATCATACCACAAAGCTGGGGAAAAGTCAAGGCTTGTTCCGCGCGCCGCCCCGGATATAATGGACGGACAGACAAAAGGAGGCGCGCGTTCATGGCGGATTTTTCACTGGTTTCACCGGACCGGATGCGGGCGCAGACGGCGCGGGATTTGATGGAGGCCAACCATCTGACGGAGCGATTCGGCCTCCGTCTGAGCGCGGGGGCCGCCGCGCGCATTGCGGAGAGGCGGTTTCAGGCGCTCCGGGATTCGGGCCGCGTGGAGTTCGGGCGGGGCATCCTCCGGGCGCTGATCGAGGCGTTCTGCGATTCGCCTTTTATCCAAAAGGAGGACTACGAGGAAATCGTCTGCGAGTTGATCGATTCCTTCTATTACTTCAGGGATCTGTCCGACGGCCTGATCTCGGACGAGGACCTGATTGACTGCATGCGCGGCTACTTTGACGGGGTATGCCAGGGCTCGCTGGAGCGCCTGAACGGGGCCGCGTTTTCCGAATTGATCCGGAACGCTTCCGGCCTGGAGGAGGAGCGATGAACGGCGAGTTGATCCCGTGGATCGACCGCGCCCGGGCCGGGGGCTGGCTGACGGCGGTGGACGAGGCGCGCGTCCGGGGCGAACTGTGGGCCATGCTGGCCGGGAAGGCGGAGGTCCTGTCGCTTGGAGACTCCTCAATCCGGACGGAGCGGGCGGAAGAGCTGCTCAGGTCCCTGTGCTTTACGGTGTCGCTGGCGTTGGAACCGCTTCCCGAAGCGGAGGCGGCTTCAAAACTGGCTGCACGTCCGCTCCGAAGCCTGTATCTGGAAGGGTCGCTCCGGCTGGACAGGCGGCTTGCGCGGGCGAAGGCGGCTTACGAGCGGGCGCTGAAGGAATCCCTGCCGTTTGAGAACCTGGCCTACCGGGACACGCTGGAAAGCCTGGGCGGATTCTTCCGCGCCTACCGGCCGGACCTGTTCGCCCACGACATCCCCTGCATGATCGATTACCCGCTGTACCGGGAAGCGCGGGGGCTGGGCGCGGTCTATATCGAGCAGTATCTGGCCGAATGGCGGCTGGAAAACGCGTTTTTGTCCAAATTCCCGTTTGAGCGCGTGACGCGCCTCCTGAACGCGTGCTTTGTCAACGCCCGGGAGCAGGTGGTCAATCTGTTCGAGCCGGTAGCGGCGAACGCATTGGGGCTTGCGCTCGCGGGCGGGGATCCGCTGACGCTGACCGTCCCGGCCGAGGCGCGGGGGTACATCCGGGGCATGCGGCGAACGCTGGAAGCTTCGGAATTCCGCAAGCGTCTTGCGGCCGCGGCGGATGATCTTTCCCGGCGGCTGGGGGCGGACGGAGCGCTGCTTCAGGCCGCCGCGGCCGAACTGGCCGGGCGGCTTTTGCAGCTTCCGCCGGAGGGCATGGCAGGCGTATTCACCGCTGTATAAACACGCATTGAACAGATTCGGGAAGCGCTTGACGGCTCCCGCGTCAAAATTTCCCAAGCGCCCGTCCGAAATTTGCAAAAAACGGGCATATTGATGCAGACAAGTGAGGAATAATCCGAAAATGAAGGCACATCTTTCATTTCCTTCGTTCATTCTGCAACTTTTCGACAGTTAACATTCACGATCTATTGACACAAGCCAGGGTGCATAGTATAATCATCGCAAGCAATGGGGTTTGACATGCAGGGCGCATGGCTTGATAACCATTGCCCTTTTTGTAATCCCCAGGCGAGGCGATGTTCACCGGATCATTGAAGGGAGGAACCCCAATGAAGAAGACCCTGTCCTTACTGCTCTGCCTCACGATGATCGCAAGCCTGATGATCATGCCTGCGACCGCACTGGCCGCCGCCACCGGCGAGCCTGTCAAAATCGGCGCGATCGCGCCGATGACCGGCTCCCTCGCCACCTACGGCGAGTCCACCACCAACGGCATCAAGCTGGCGATTGAGGAAATCAACGCCAAGGGCGGCGTTCTGGGCGGCCGTCCGCTGGAAGTCATCGACTACATGGATGACAAAGGCGATTCCACCGAAGGCGCCAACGCCTTCAACAAGCTGGTTGCCGACGGCGCGAAGGCCATCATCGGCTCCGTGACCTCGGGCGTGACGGCGGGTCTGGCCACGCTGGCCAACTCCGAAGGCATGCTGCTTCTGACCGCCACCGCCACGGCGGACACCGTCACCGACGGCACCACCACCGTGTTCCGCGCCTGCTTCCGTGACTCCTATCAGGGCGAAGTCGGCGCCAAGATCGCCGTCGACCTGGGCGTCAAGAAGGTTGCCATCCTGTACGCGTCGGGCGACGCCTACTCTTCCGGCCTGTACGAAGCCTTCAAGAAAGCCGCTCCCGAACTGGGGCTTACGATCGTCGCGACCGAGAGCTCCTCGTCCACCAGCGACACCGACTACTCCACGCAGCTGACCAACATCGTCGCCTCCGGCGCCGAGCTGATCTTCGCCCCCTACTACTATGACTCCATCGGCCCCTACATCGTACCGCAGGCCCGCGCGGCCGGCTTCACCGGCGCCTTCGTCGGCGCGGACGGCTGGGACGGCACCCAGAACACGATGGTCGAGGACAAGACCCTCTACAACAACTGCTACTTCACCAACCACTACGCGCCCGACGATCCGTCGGACACCGTGCAGAACTTCGTGAAGAGCTACACCGACAAGTTCGGCGCCCAGAGCCTGACCGCGCTGGCCGCGCTGGGCTATGACTCCGCCTACATGCTGGCCAAGGCCATCGACGCCGCCGGTTCCGACGACACCGCCGCCATCGTCAAGGCGATGACCGGCATGAGCTTTGAGGGTGTCACCGGCTCCTTCACGCTGGACGCCACCGGCACCCCCGCCAAGAAGTGCGCCGTGCTCCAGTACAAGGATGGCGCCGCCTCCTTCTACAAGTACATCGGCTAATTCCAGGGCGTAAAGCCCCGCGGACGGCGCAGCGCAATCGCCGGACGCATCGCACGGGGCGGACACACCGCGTCCGCCCCGTGTCCAGGCGTTGAAATCTCCCTCCTTCGGGGCTTTAGCGCCGGAAATCCGCATGAACCTGAAATCCCCCGAGGTTTCCGGGCGGCCGGTCCGCCCTCCTCCCACAGAAGTTTGTAAGTTCCGCATGGTGCGACTTGCCGCGCCATGACTTTCATTATTATAAGAAGACTTTGGGCTGTCGCGCATGCGCCGGGATTCCCCGGTCAACGAAAGGGTGTTTCGCTCGATGGACGGACTATCGCTATTCATTCAGCAGCTGATCAACGGCCTGCGCGTGGGTTCCATCTACGCGCTGATCGCGCTGGGCTACACGATGGTGTACGGCATCATCCGGCTGATCAACTTCGCCCATGGCGACTTTATCATGGTGGGCGGGTACACGCTGGTGTTCACCATTCCGCTGATGACGGCTGCGGGCATGCCCGCCTGGACGGCCGTGATCCTGGGGATCGTCGTGTGCGCGATCGTCGGCATGCTGGTGGAAAAGCTGGCCTACAGCCCGGTGCGCAAGCGGGGCACCAACATGTCCTCGCTGATCACCGCCATCGCGATGAGTCTGTTTTTGGAGAATCTGGCACAGAAGCTGTTTACGGCATCCCCCAAGCAGGTGGGCACGATCTTCAAACTGCCAAATGTCGGCGGCTTCGCCGGCAACACGCTGCTCACCATCGCCATCGGCGTGGTGATGATGGTCGGGCTTTCGCTGTTTGTCAAATACACCAAGGCCGGACAGGCGATGCGGGCGGTGTCTGAAGACAAGGACGCGTCGAACCTGATGGGCGTGAGCGTCAACAAGACCATCACGCTGACGTTTGGCATCGGCGCGGGGCTCGCGGCGGTGGCATCCCTCATGTACTGCGCGCAGTACAATCAGGTGACCACCACCATGGGCTACATGCTGGGTCTGAAGGCCTTCGTCGCGGCGGTTCTGGGCGGCATCGGCATCATCCCCGGCGCGATGCTGGGCGGCATCGTGGTGGGCATCATCGAGAGTCTCTCCAAGGCGTACATGGGCACTTTGACCGGCGGCGTAATCACCTCGGCGTTTTCGGACGCCATCGTGTTCGGCATCCTGATCATCGTGCTACTGGTAAAACCCACCGGCATTCTGGGCAAGAATGTCGGCGAGAAAGTGTAGGTGACGCGCATGCTGAATCCTTCCAAAGAGCGGGTCAAGCATCTGGTCACCTTTCTGGGCGTCGCCGCGGTGTTTGGGCTGATCGTCCTTCTGGATCATTCCAGCCTGGTGGACAGCTACATCCGCACGATCATGCTGCAGGTGTGTTTCACGATCATCGTCGTCACCTCGCTCAACCTGACACTGGGCCTGCTAGGGCAGCTGGCGCTGGGCCACGCGGGCTTCATGGCGATCGGCGCGTACACCTCCGCGCTGGTCACAAAGGCGCTGGGGAACGCCATTGCCGCCGGGCAGATGGCCCCGATGCCCAATGTCCTTTTATTTGCGATCGGTCTGATCTCGGGCGCGCTGATGGCGGCGGTGTTCGGGCTGCTCGTGGGCATTCCGGCGCTCCGTCTCCGGGGCGACTACCTGGCGATCATCACGCTGGGCTTTGGCGAGATCATCCGCGTCCTCATCCAGAACCTGCCCATCGCGGGCGGCAAGGGCCTCTCCAGCGGGCAGGCCGGGCAGGCGCTGATCGGCATCATGAAGATGAACAACCTCTACATCGTCTTTGGGATCATGGTGGTGTGCGTCGCTTCGATGTACTGCTTCCTGCGCTCCAAGTACGGGCGCGCGATCATGTCCATCCGCGAGGACGACATCGCGGCCTCGAGCGTCGGCATCAACAACACCTTCTACAAGGTCATGACGTTCACGCTGTCGGCGTTCTTCGCGGGCGTCGCCGGGGCGATCTTCGCCCACCGCGGCACCGGCACGCTGCAGCCCAACGACTTCAGCTTCATGCGCTCTACCGAAATGGTCATCATGGTCGTATTGGGCGGCATGAGCTCCATGACCGGCTCCATCGGCGCGGCGCTGGTTTTGACGGCGCTGCCGGAGCTATTGCGCTCCTTCGGCGACAACCGCATGCTGGTCTATTCGGTGGTGCTGGTGGTGGTCATGATCTTCCGTCCGACGGGCCTTGCCGGCCGCTACGAGTTCTCGCTGTACCGCCTGTTGTTTGAACGGCGGCGAAAGACGGAAGCCGCCGAGGCTTCGAAAGGCGGTGCCTGACATGGCGAGCGTATTGAAAGCGGTCAACCTGGGCATCGCGTTCGGCGGTCTCAAGGCCGTGCAGCACTTCAACGTGGACATCGGCGAAGGCGAGCTGGTGGGGCTGATCGGCCCCAACGGTGCGGGCAAGACCACGGTGTTCAACCTCCTGACCGGCGTCTACAAACCCACGGAGGGCGAATTTTTCCTCTACGGCCAAAAGCTGAACGGAAAAAAGACCCATGAGATCGTCGCCGCGGGCGTCGCCCGCACATTCCAGAACATCCGCCTCTTCAAGAAGATGACGGTTCTGGAAAACGTGCTGATCTCCTTCACCCCGAAGGTCAAGTACGGCCTGGGCGGCGCGTTCCTGCGCAGCGGCAAGTACTATGGCGAGGAAAACCGCATCTGCGAAAAGGCGATGGACCTTCTCAAAGTATTCAACTTGCAGGGCAAGGCCGACTGGGTGGCGGAAAACCTGCCCTACGGCCAGCAGCGCAAGTTGGAGATCGCCCGCGCGCTCGCTACCGATATGAAAATGCTGCTGCTGGACGAGCCCGCCGCCGGCATGAACCCCACGGAAACAGCGGAGCTTCTGGAGTGCATCAACATCATCCGCAGCCGCTTCAACATCGCGATCCTTTTGATCGAGCACGACATGAGCCTCGTCATGAATATCTGCGAGCGGATCGTCGTGATCGACTACGGCGAAGTCATCGCCCAAGGGAAGCCCGAGGAGATCGCGCACAACCCCAAGGTCATCGCGGCCTACCTGGGCGAGTAGGAGGATTTGCCATGCTGAGCGTCAAAGACCTGCACGTGCATTACGGCGCGATCCACGCCATCAAGGGCGTATCGCTGACTGTCGGCGACGGGGAAATCGTGTCGCTGATCGGCGCCAACGGCGCCGGGAAAACCACCATTCTGCGCACCATCTCAAACCTGAACCGGGCCACCTCCGGCGAAATCCTGCTGGACAAGACCGACCTGCGCAAGGTCGAGCCCAACCGCATTATTTCCCTGGGGCTCGCCCATGTGCCGGAGGGCCGGCACGTGTTCAGCCGCATGACGGTGCTGGAAAACCTCAGGATGGGCGCCTATTCCATCAGCGACAAGGCGCGCGTCGAACAGAACGTCGAAATGGTGTTCAAGAGCTTCCCCCGCCTCAAGGAGCGCGCGAAGCAGCTGGCCGGCACCCTCTCCGGCGGTGAGCAGCAGATGCTGGCCACCGGCCGCGCGCTGATGACCAACCCGAAGATCCTTTTGATGGACGAGCCCTCCATGGGCCTCTCCCCCATCCTGGTCAAGGAGATCTTCCGCATCATCGGTTCGCTGCACGAGCAGGGCATCACGGTCCTCCTGGTGGAGCAGAACGCGCGCATGGCGCTTTCGGTGTCCGACCGCGCCTACGTGCTGGAGACCGGCGCCATCGTGATGGAGGGCACCGCCGCTCAGCTGATGGAGGACGACAAGGTCCGCAAGGCATATCTGGGCGCGTAGCGCAAAGCGGCGGAAAATCCGCCGCATACGCATTGCGTCGGCCCTGCAAGGCGCAGCCCGAAGCCAGACATACGCGAATGCGCCGGCTGCGGCCGCGCAGATCGCCTTCAGGTTGCGGTGAATCAATCGGTGGCTGCGACCCCAAGCCCTCTTGAGGGTTGAACCGCAGTCACTTTTTTCTGTATCCTTTGAGGTCAAAAGGGTGCATCCCCCCGGACAAAGGCTCCAAGGGCGGAGCCTTTGTCGTAACATGAAGGAGTTCACATGAACGAAAAAAACGGCTGGCATTACCTTGCGACGGTCGGCGCGATGCTGATCTGGAGCTCGTCGTTCATCGCCACCAAAGTGGCGTACCGCACCTTCCCGCCCATCACGCTGGCGGCGGCGCGCTTCCTGGTGGCGCTGATCCTTTTGGGAATCGCGCGGCTGATCCTGAAGGAGCGGGTCCGCCCAACGCGCAAAGAGATGGTACCCATCGCGTTCAGCGGCTTCATGGGCATCACGCTTTATTTTTTGTTTGAGAACGTGGGGCTTTCGATGACCACGGCCTCCAGCGCCGCGCTGATTGTAGCCTCGTTCCCGGCGCTGACGCTCCTGGGCGAGCGCATCGTGTACAAAACGCCGATCACCGCCCGACAGATCGTAGGCATCGTAGTGGCGATGGTGGGCGTATACCTGATTTCAGTAAGCTCGGAGAAAGCCGAGGGCGCGGAAAACCCGCTCCTGGGGAATCTGATCCTGCTGGGCACCGGCGTCGTGTGGACGGCCTACATCTTCTCCACCCGCAAGGTAGTCGGGCGATTCCCGGCGGTTACGCTATCTTTCTATCAGACGCTGGCGGGCTTCATCGGCTTTCTGCCGTTTACGCTTCTGGAGACGGGGAAGTGGCAGGCGCCGGACGGCGCTTCGCTGACCATGCTGTTTTACCTGGGCGCGCTGTGCTCGGTGGCGGCATACCTGATGTACAATTTCGGGCTCAGACGGCTGAAGCCGTCCACGTCCGCGTTTCTGATGAACCTGGTCCCCATCTTCGGCACGCTGTTTTCGGTGGTGCTGCTGGGTGAACGGCTGACGCTTCGCCACCTGGCGGGCGGCGTACTGGTCATTCTGGGCGTTCTGGTCAGCGTTCGGGTCGCGCAGAGCGGGACGGAGAGCGCCTCCTGAGTAGGCGAACGAACCGGCGGGGCACGGGTGTGCAATATGCCCGTGCCGTTTGATCTGTGCTCCTGAATAGGCGAAAGCGCCTTGACTGTTCTCTCGGGTTGCATTATGATGGTTACATATTTGGGGAGGGTATGGTTTCATTTTGACAGAAAAACGCAAGAAACAGATTTGCGCGACCGCGGCGGCTGGTACGCTCGCGCTGGCCGTCGGGCTCTTTCTGGCACCCACGGGCCTCATGGAGAATGTGAACAACATCGGCGTTGACGGATATGTGCGCGTCCCCAGCGGGGAGATGGACAAGGGTCAGGCGGATCACGTCGAAGCCATTGACAACGCTTTTCTGAAGGAAGGATACGGCGTCGTGATCGGCGTTCAGGCACAGCGGGACGAGTCCACTGGAGACGATTACTACTTCGCCGTACTCATGCCCCAGGGCGTAAAGGGCGAAGGCGGCGCATTGACCCTCACATGCAACGGCCAGACCGCGCGGCTTCCACTCGGGGCGGAGGAAAGCTGGGTTCAGTCTACATTCAATATTCCGGGCGACGGCCAGCGCGTGACCATCTGGCTTTCCGCAGAGGGCAGCGCGCGCGTGACGACCTACCTGGTCAGCTAGAACGCGCACGCCGTCCGGATGTCGTCCGGAAGCCGTCCCGCCGGATGTGCCGCCAGGAAACGCCGAATTTCACCGATAAGTTGCCCCGCCCTGCCGCATTCGCTTGTGGCAGGGCGGGGCGGCTTCTATGGTCAGGTCTTCCCTTCGATCAGCGTATCCGCCGTGACGAGTTCGTACCTCGCGGCTATCAGCCAAGACGAGGCCCGGAAATTCCGAAGAATTACAGGGCCTCTGAGCACATTCCCTTCGCGCTGAAAAACGGCGGGCTTTTCAACACTTTTCGTCTCCTTAGCCCCAACGGTCCAGCAGCTTTAGTATCTGCTCGGCCAGCTTGGCCATGGTCTTGTTGTTCAGGCGGTCGCTGTGGCGGATCAGCGCGTTCAAGCGGTCGCCCGCAGCCACCAGGTGGCGGAAGGCGTCTTCGCGCTCGGGCGACGGGTGGCTGCCCTGTGCGTGGCTGGGCAGTTCCTGCGCCCCGCGGCCGGGCAGCGCCCGTTCCGGCAGGGTGTGCTCGGCAGCCCTGCGCTCCTCGCGGTTGAGCGCGCGTTCGTGGCTGCCTTCGGCGAGCATCTTCGCCTCGGGCAGGGTCCAGATTTCGCCGTTATACGGCACGTCCGCGGCCAGCCCCAGTTCATCCCGGAGCCGCCCGGCAAAAATCTGCGCCACCGCTTCCTCACCGTGGGTGACAAACACCTGCCGGGGCTTGGGATCAAAGGATTTGATCCACTTCATCAGACCTTCGTTGTCGGCATGGCCGCTGACCGCGCCCAGTACGCGGATCTCGGCACTGACGGCGATCTCCTCGCCGAACAGCTTGACCTTTTTCGCGCCTTCCACCAGCGCGCGGCCCACGGTGCCCTTGGCCTGATAGCCGACGAACAGGACCGTGCTCTCCGGCCGCCACAGGTTATGCTTCAGGTGGTGGCGGATGCGGCCCGCTTCGCACATGCCGCTGGCCGACAGGATGACCGACGGGTTCTTGTCAAAGTTGATGGCCTTGGAGTCGTCGCTGGTGACGCTGGTTTTGAGGCCCGGGAAGGAGATCGGGTTGATCCCCTGGCGGATCAAGGCGCGGGTGTCCTCGTCAAAGGAGGAGCTGTCGCTCTCCTGGAACACGCTGGTGGCCTCCACCGCCAGCGGGCTGTCCACGTAGACTGTGAAGTCTCCGTGGCCCTTAACCCTGCCCTCGGCCTTGATCTGCCGGAGGAAGTACAGCATCTCCTGGGTGCGGCCCACCGCGAAGGAGGGCACCACCACGTTGCCGCCACGATCGAAGGTCTCCTGAATGATCGCGGTGAGCTCTGAGATGTAATCGGGCCGGGGGCCGTGGCTCCGGTCGCCGTAGGTGGATTCCATGACCACGAAATCGGCCTTCGTCAGCGGGACCGGGTCGTTCAGGATGGGCTGATTGGCGTTGCCGATGTCGCCGGAAAACACGATGGTGAAGTTCTCTTGGGTGCTGGTCAGCGTGACGCTGGCCGAGCCCAGAAGGTGCCCCGCGTCGGTGAACCGGGCGCGAAGCCCGCCAGGCAACTCGATCTCCCCGTTGTACTCCACCGGATGGAACAGCGCGATGGCCCCCTTGGCGTCCTCCATGGTGTACATGGGCACGTAGGGTTCTTCGCCGGATCGGAGGGCCTTGCGGTTGCGCCATTCGGCTTCAAATTCCTGAATGTGCGCGGAGTCGCGCAGCATCAGGTCGCACAGCCTTGAAGTGGGCGTTGTGGCGTAAATCTCCCCGCGGAAGCCCCGCTTATAGAGCAGCGGCAGCTTGCCGGAGTGGTCGATGTGGGCGTGGGTCAGCACCACGCAGTCAATTTGCGCGGGATCGACGGGCAGATCCTGGTTTTCGTAAACGTCCTCGCCCTGCTCCATGCCGCAGTCGATGAGCAGGCGGCCGCCTTCGGTCTCCAGGTAGTAGCAGCTGCCGGTCACTTCGCGCGCCGCGCCGAGGAAGGTCAGTTTCATGGGGCGCCCCCTTGCGTAGTTCTTACGCGTCGCAGACTATTTTTTAGAAGGCGCCTTGACATCGGAGATGCCCAGCACCTTGACGCCGCGCGCTTCCAGCTGCGCGCGCACCTTGGGTTCGGCCTGGGTCTTGCCGCTGCCGGAGACCAGCACAACCTCGACTTCCTGGCCCTTCACGAGCTTTGCGACCAGGCTGTTGAACGCGGGCGCGGGCAAGCCAGCCCATACGGGCGCGAAGACGATCAGCCGGTCACAGCTGGTGATCTTGTCGCTGATGGGCTTGATGGCGGCCGGTTTCTGCTGCATGGCCTGGAAGCAGCCCACCGTAAAGGCGGCGACCATATTGCGCTTGCGCGCTTCTTCAACGGCGATGGCGGGCGCGCCCAACGTCTTTGCGCGCGCTTCGGCCAGTTTCCGGGAGGATCCGCCCAGAGAATAATAACAGACAACAGTTTTCATGCGGTCCACTCCTTGAATTTTTTATATTACCGCCCCACCGGCGGGATGGATCACAGATAGGCGCCCTTGGTGCGGATGCCCGCCTTGCGCTGCCGGGCGTCCCGGATCATGCACTGCTGCCGGGCATCGGTGGACGGGCCGCAGGCTTCGACTTCCAGCCTGGCGCTCTCCGGCCAGATGACCGCCGGGACGTTCTGGGCGACGCCTTCCAGCACCGCCGAAACGGCTTCCTCCGCGGGCTTGTCTACGCCCAGCTCGAATCCGGACTCGAATACGCCGTCCAGGCAGGCGTAGGTGCAATGGATTTTCTCGTCCCACAGTTCGTAGCGCAGGCTTTCGATCAGCGCGCGGGCCGCCGCGTGGGTGGCGCTGCACACCGCCTCGTATGGCGCGGGCAAAAGCCCCGACAGCGGCAGAAGCACCGTGATCTGGCCGTGGCCCTGGGCGCGCATCGCTGGAAGCGCGGCCTCCACCATATACACCACGCCCATCAGGTTCACGTCGATGGCGTAGCGCCAGCTTTCGTCCATCACCTGGCCGATGGGGACCGAGCAGGGGGCGACTTCGGCCATCATCAGAAAATCCAGCCGGCCCTTCCGGGCCAGGGCCACATCCACCAGATGCTGCGCGTCCAGCGCCTGCGTCACGTCGGTGGGCACCGAATACGCCCGGCCGGGATAGGCCCGGTTGAAGTCGTCCGCCATCTGGGAGAGCGCGCCGTCGCTTACGTCGCCCATGTAGACCACGGCGCCCCGCCGGAGAAGTTCGCCGCACAGTACGCGACCAATGCGCGAAACCGCGCCGGTCACAACGCATATCTTGCCCATAAATTCCCCGACCACGACAGCACCCCCTTTTACAGGGAATCATAGCACAAAACACCGGTTCTGGCAACGAGAACGTAAATTTTGAAAAAATGCCCGGCCGGCCGGATTTCCCTGCCGTACTAAGCATTTTTATTAAAGCAGTTTGTACAAGAAACCGACCTTCGTGAATGCACGGAAGGTCGGTTTTTCATTCGCGCGTCAGCCCCAGTTGCCGATGTCGGCGGGCCGGAAATCCCAGTGGGATTTCCGGCCCGCGAAGGCTCCATTTCCCTGCGGCAAAACATCGGTAATACCAAGGAAAAATATTAATTACTCCAAAGAACCGAGGGATTTTCGATGCGAGGCTAGGAACCGAAGCGAGGCGTAGCAGCGCTACGTTGAGCGAAGAGTGACAACGCCTCACACGAAAAGACCCGGCTCGACGAGTAATTAATGTTTTGGATTGGTATAAGGCGGTTTACCGCCCTACACCGTCAGGTGTTCCGGATGAGGCTGCTCTTCCGGCTGCGGAGCGGGCGACGGCGTACGGTCGGCCTCCAGCGTAAACACCGACACCTCAAATGCGTTGCGGCTCATGTATTCGCCGTTCTCGAGCAACTTCTGATACTCGCGGGACTGGAGCCTCCCCCCGACGCGCAGCCTGTCGCCCACCCGGAACCTGGCGGCGTACTGGGCATTGCGGCCCCAGGCGATGCAGGGCAGATAATCGCTCTTGCCAAAGGCGCGGTTGACCGCCAGCATCATGTCGCAGATCTCCCGCCCGAAGGGCGTGG
>CALGYL010000243.1 GCA_937934775.1 uncultured Clostridia bacterium | reverse complement strand
CCGGGAACCCCATCCGCGTCTCCGAAATGCTGGCGACGCTGGACGGCCCGGCGCTGATCGAGCGGGTCAGCGTCCACGATGTGAAGCACGTACTGGCGGCGGGCAAGGCGATCAAAAAGGCGTTCAAGTATCAGCTGGAGGGACGCGGCTTCACGATGGTGGAGGTACTCTCCACCTGCCCCACCAACTGGGGCCTGTCGCCGGTGGAAGCCCTCAAGTGGCTGGAGGCCAACATGATCCCCCAGTACCCGCTGGGCGTGTACAAGGAGGTCACCTGAACATGGAAACAGGCCTGATCGTCGCCGGGTTCGGCGGCCAGGGGGTTCTTTTAATCGGTCAGCTGATCGCCTACTCCGGCATGCTGGACGGCAAGGAGGTTTCCTGGATGCCCTCCTACGGCCCGGAGATGCGGGGCGGCAGTGCCAACTGCACCGTGGTCCTCTCGGATGAACCGGTGGGCAGCCCCAAGGTGGAGGAGCCGGACGTGGTGATCGCCATGAACAAGCCTTCCATGCTTCTGTTTGAAAAGTCCGTCAAATCGGGCGGAGCGTTGCTCTATAACTCCAGCCTGATCGATGAAAAGCCCACCCGCGGGGACATCCGCGCCGTTGCGGTGCCCTGCAGCGAGATTGCCGACCAGGCGGGCGACCTGCGCGCTTCCAACATGGCCATGCTAGGCGCCTACGCCGGGCTGACCTGCACCTTTGATGTAGACCTTCTGATGGACGCGCTCCGCCACAAGATGGGCAGCGGCAAGGAAAAGCTGATGGAGATCAACCGCCGCGCCATCGAGGCGGGCATGCGGTGCGCAAGCGAGTCTGGCATGGCCTGCTCGCTAAGGTAAAAACGTGGACATCCGGCTGGGCGACCAGGTGAAAATGCGCAAGCCCCATCCCTGTGGCAGCGATGAGTGGACGGTGATTCGCGTCGGCGCGGACATCAAGATTCGCTGCACAGGTTGCGGGCGCATCGTCATGCTCGATCGTCCGGTGTTTGAAAAGCGGCTGAAGAAGATCCTAAGCCGGGCCGAGGAGGACAGTAACGAATGAACAAGCAAAAGGCGGGCCGACGCCCGGCTGGCGCGGGAAAGACTTCCGGAAGAGACTACGCCCCGGCGGACTGGGATGAGCGTCCGGTGAAGAAGGGCAAGTCTGCCCGTCCGGAGGAATTCAGCTTCCTCGACGAAGACGACTTCTACGAGGCGAAGAAGCCCGCCCGGAGCGCGGCAAAGCCTGTCCGCGCCCAGAAGGGGCGCGCGGCGGAGCTTCCCTTTGAGGACGACGGCTTCCGCAAAGGAGGTCCCCTCCACCCCGTTCGTTCCAATATGACCTATGAGGATCGTCCGGTCCGCAAAGGCGGCTATCAGGACGACGTCCGGTCCGCGCGGAAGCCCCGTGCGCTGGACGACGACTTCCCGTTACGCGCCGCACGCGGCTACGACGAGGAACTGCCCGTGCGCAGAAAGACCCGGGCGCAGAGTCCCCGGCCCGTTGATCGGATGAGTCCGCCGCGCCGCGACGCTTTCGACGCCTACGACCGGCCCGCGCGGAAAGCCCCGCCCAGGACCGTCCGCAGGAAAAAGAAAAAATCCGGCGGCGTGAGCCCGCTTTTGTACTGGGCCATCGCCATCGTTCTGGCGCTTCTGATCGGCTTTGGCGTTCGAACCTTTGGGTTTGAGATGATCACCGTGCGCGGCGACGCGATGAAGGGTACCCTGGCCCAGGGCGAGGTCTCGCTGGTGAAGAAGAACGTCTATTACTCCGCCAAGCCCGCGCGGGGAGACATCGTGGCGGTCAATTCCCCCGACGGCGTGCTGATCCGCCGCGTGGTCGCGCTGCCGGGCGAGACCATCGAGATCAAGGGCGGCGTCACCTACATCAACGACCAGCCGCTGGACGAAACCTACGTCTCGGAAAAGAGCGGCGGAGATTATCCGCTGACCACCATCCCCGACGGCGGTTACTTTGTGATGAGCGACAACCGCGCCATTACCGACGACAGCCGCTCCTTTGGCCTGATCAAGAATACCCGCAGCCTCATCATCGGCAAGGTGGACTTCATCGTCTGGCCGCTGACCGATTGGGGCTCCGTCCAATAATAACTGCAAATTCGGAAAGGTCGTATCGAGTCATGAGCCAGACGCCGGCCGCCGCGCCCAAGAAGGACGCGAAGAAGGAAATCATGGAGTGGGTCAAATCTATTGTGATCGCGCTGATCATCGTCGCCATCGTACGCACCTTCCTGTTTACGATGATCCGGGTGGACGGCGAATCGATGCTGGAAACCCTGCAGGACGGCGATCGGCTGGCCGCCACCATCATCGACGGCAAGCTTTTTGGCTACAACCGCGGCGAAGTGATCATCTGCACCTATCCGGGCGCGGACCATTACTGCGTGAAGAGGGTCATCGGCCTTCCGGGCGAGATGATCGAGATCAAATCGGGCATCGTCTTTATCAACGGCAAGGCGCTGGACGAACCTTACCTCACCCATAAAAGCAGCGATTCAATGGATGCGTATCAAATCCCCGAAGGGGCATACTTTGTGATGGGCGACAACCGGCCCGTCTCGCTGGACAGCCGCGCCGTAGGTCCCGTTGAGGCCGGGCCGTGGGTGCAGTTCGGCATTCCGGAGAAAGGCGCGATCCTGGGCAAGGTCCATCTGAGGCTGTGGCCCTTTGACGCCATTTCGACCATCGATTAGGAGAAAACATGCAGGATTCCGACAAGAATTCCACCCCGCAGGGCGAGGAAAAGGAAGATCAGCCCGATTTGAGCGCCAAGGCCGAGTCTGAGGCCGTAGCGGCCAATCAGGAGCGTGAGGCGCGCAGGGTTCGCGCCCGCAAGGAAACGCGGGAGTGGATCGTCTCCATCGCCGTGGCGCTGATCGCAGTGTTTCTCATCCGGTCGTTCCTCTTCACCATCATCCGCGTGGACGGCGACTCCATGAAGGAGACGCTGCACAACGGTGAGCGCCTGATCGTCACCGTGCTGGACGTGAAGATGAATGGCGTTCAGCGGGACGACGTGGTCATCTGCCACTACCCCGGCCGAACGGGTCTTCTGGGCATGAAGGAGAACTTTGTCAAGCGGGTCGTCGGCGTCGCGGGCGACAAGATCGTCATGCTGAACGGCGAGACCTACATCAACGGGGAGCGTGTGGACGAACCCTTCGTCGCCTACCCCAGCCCTCTGATTGATGGGGCCTGGGACGTGCCCGAAGGCTACGTGTTCGTCTGCGGCGACAACCGGGCCAACTCCCACGACAGCCGCGCTTCCGATGTGGGCTTTATCGCCACCAGCGAGATCGTCGGAAAGGTACGCCTCGTTATGTGGCCCATCTCCGCCTGGCGCGTGGTGACCTGAAAAACGACGGAGAGCGGCGCCCTCCGGGCCACCCGCCAAGGGGCGCTGCCCCTTGGAACCCTATAAGGGGGATCATCCCCCTGAACCCCGCTCAAGGGGAGAGGAAACACGCTTCCGGCGCACAGGTCGCCGGAGGCGAATGAAGTAGAATGAGACTTTGTTGATCGTCTGGCCCGCGCTTTTGCGCGGGTTTGGCTTTTGGCCGATACGAAGGAGGCGTTTGGGATGGACGAAAAGAAGTACTTTCTGATGCTGGCGAAGGGCGAGATGGAAGGCGCGGCGCTCTATGAGAAGGTGGCGGGCTTCGTTAAAAAGGCGTCCGACCGGGAAACGCTTCTGACCATCTCGCGGGAGGAGAAGGGGCACGCGGAGGTGTTCGCCGCCTACGCGGGCCAGACGCCCCGCGTCAACCGCTTCCGTGTGGGGTGGTATGCGTTTCTTGCCAGGATTCTGGGCTACACGTTTGTTTTGAAGCTGCTGGAAAACGGCGAGGACAGGAGCGTCGCGGCCTATACGGAGCCGATTAAGGCTGTACCCGAGATGACCCAATTCCTCGAAGAGGAGAAGCGGCACGAGGACCAGCTGGTGGAGATTCTGGACGAGGAGCGGCTCAAGTATGTGGGCGACATTGTGCTGGGCATGAACGACGCGCTGGTGGAGCTGACCGGCGCGCTGGCCGGGTATACGCTGGCCATGCGCAGTACCGGGATGATCGCCATGGCCGGGCTGATCACCGGCATCTCCGCCACGCTGTCGATGGCCTCCTCCGGCTTTCTCTCCGCCCGGGAGGCGGGTGAGAAGGACGCCGTGAAATCCTCCCTGTACACCGGCGTCGCCTACCTGATCACAGTGGCCATCCTGATCTCGCCCTATCTGATCGCCCCCGCCGGCGGCTATTTCGGCGCGCTGGCCGCGATGCTGGTTCTGGCGCTTATGATCATCGCCGCTTTCAATTTCTACGTGTCCGTCGCCAAGGGTCGTTCTTTCCGTAAGGGCTTTCTGGGCATGGCCGCGATCAGTCTGGGCGTCGCGGGCATTTGTTTCCTGGTCGGCATCGTTGTGAAGAACGTGCTGGGCATCGAACTGTAAAGAGGGATGCGGGCGGTTCTGAGGACGAAGTCCCCCGGACCACCTGCCAAGGGGCTTATACTAACTCCAAACATTAATCACTCGTTGCGCTGGTTCTTTTCGCGCAAAACTGTGTCGCTCTCCGCTCAACGTAGCGCTGCATTTCACGCCGAAGGCGTATCCCGAAGGGTCGCCTCGCTTCGGCTCCTTGTTCTGCATCGAAAACCCCTTGGCGCTTTGGAGTGATTAATGTTTTCCTTTAGTATGAAACCCCAATCGGGCCGTCCCCGAACCCCCCGCAAGGGATGAAGAAGGGCATGGAGCGAAAACCGCGCCATGCTTTTATTGTTAAGAGGATAAGGAAGTAAGGGAGTACGGCCGAGAAGGTATCTCGAGAATTCGGATTTCGAATCTTCAGAACCCTAGAACTGGCTGACCGGGCTGGAATCCGCCGCATCCAGAAAGGACTGGGGCGCGGAGATGGTTCTGAGCGTGGAGAAGGCCGCTTCCGGCATGTATTCCTTCAAGATTGGCAGGCACTCCAGCAGGTCGTTCATGCGGCTGCCGACCCGGGCGTCGATCAGGAAACGGAAGCCGAAGTCGGCGTACAGTTTGATGGCTCGGTAGCTGGACGGATGGGTGTGCAAAAACACCGGATAGCCGTCCGGCGGCAGCGCGCCGAGCACATGGCCGAGCAGCGCCCGCCCGATGCCCCGCCCTTCCAGCGAAGGCCGCACTTTGAACCAGTGAACAGTGTTGACGCAGCCGTAGGCTTTCCAGATGAACACCGTGCCCACGGGCCTGTCCGCCCAGTCCACGGCGAAGGCGCAGTTTTTGTAGAAAATGTCTTTTTCAGGCTCGTACACGCCCCGGAAATAGTCCCGCAGGTACTCGCGCAGCACCACCGACTGGGAGGGATCGTCCGCCTGCAGGTCGATCCATTTGTCCAGTTCGTCCTCCCGGCAGCTGCGGATGGAATATCCCGCTGGCATCGGCCGGAACGCGCCAGGGTTCGGCGATGGGCACATCATGAACAGGTCTTTATCTGGAATCGGGCGCATGGGACCATACCCCTCCCCACGTGCGACGGTTTCTCGGGAATTATTATAGACCCTTCATGAAAAAATCGCAACCTGTTTGAAAGGACGCATTAGGATTTTGAAAAGAAATCCATCAATCTGTCGCCTGCAGCCCGCTCGCCATGATGTCGATAAGCGCCGCCGTTCTCCCTCCTTTCGTCCCCGCGACCAGCGCGCCGGGAACGCGTTTGCCCCACCAGTTCAAAAACTGGTGGGGCAAACAATTCCACCCGTCAGCGGGCCGCCCAGAAATCCGGCAGGATTTCAGGCGCACGAAGCGCTTCTTCTATCGCATCAAAAAATCAAACGGTTTTCATGCCTGGAGAGACATCCGAGGGAGGTTTTTTCGCTTGACGCGAAGCGGATTTTCTGCGCCCGTTTCATTGCATCGGCCGCACGGGTCTTCCTTCAATGTATCCGCGCTCGCCCTGGGGCGCCAGCTGGAACCGCGGTCCGTCCTCGGCCGCCCATTCCCAGCCGAAGCGCCGGGGGTCGAACCGCTCGATCGCCTCCCAGACAGCGGTGATGGCTTCCTCAAATTTCTCGTCGTCGTAAGGCTCGCCCTGGAACACCAGGTACTTGCAGGGCGCGAGGTCGATCAGGTCGTAGCCCTCCGGCACCGGGCCCTGGTAGTCGACCGGCATTTCGACCCCCTGGCAGTATTCGGAGGTGCCGGGCGCGCGCAGCTTCTCCGGCATCCACAGCCCGACGGATTCGTACAGCGCCCCCTTGACGCTGGTCAGAACCCCCCACACGTCGCAGCCGACCTCCTCGCAGTATTCGAAGTATTCGGTTGCCTGAATCCCCCGCTTCAAGATGGCCTTTCGCGCGGGGCGTTCGATGACCTGGGTGAACACGACAGAGGTATTCATGGGCAATTCTCCCCCTTCCAGATGATGAAAGTAGCTCCGGACCGGGTAGTAGGAAAACAGCGGGATGGGCGGGGCCTCCCGGCGGTACTTCTCCGGTGGCAGGCCGAACCGCCGGGAGAACGCCTTGGTGAAGCCCTCGTGGGAGCCGAAGGCGGCGTCCAGCGCCACATCCAGTACACTCCGTCTGGTATCCCGAAGCGCCATGGCCGCTTCGCTCAGCCGCACGTCCCGGATGTAGGCAAAGGGTGTCGAACCGGTCAGCTGCTGAAATGCGCGCAGCGCCTGCCAGGGCGAATAGGCCGCGGCCTTCGCAAGATCCTTCAGCGTGATCTCCTCCCGGTAGTGCCGAAGGATATACTCCTGCATCCGCTGCACCGCGTCGATCTTGTCCCAATCTCTGCTCATTTCTACCACCCGCGATCAGTCTAGCACAGGGAAGGGCGAATCGTCTTGAACGGGATTGCGCTCTTTCGAGAGTATACCAGTTTCCGCCCGATATGAAAACAGGCCCCGCGTCAATATGACGCAGAGCCTGTCTATCGATGGCTTTTTTACTGAACTTCGCACCAGGCGTCGGAGCCTCGCAGATCGAGGTTTCTGAACTGGGTGTAGGTGGAGGGATTTGCCTTGATGGTGAGGGTGGCGTACTTGCCGTTGCCGATCGTCACGCTGTCCGTAATGGTCAAAACCGCGGACCGCTTGTTGCCGCTGCGCAGTTTCAGGATCAGCACCTGCTTTTCGGTGACAGGGGCGGTCTGCGTGTAGCCGGTGCGGTTGCAGAAGTACATGTCCACGCACAGCATGCCGGCAGCGTTGTAGTAAATCTTGTGGGCGCTGGACACCATCTTGCCCGCCGTTTTCTTGGGACTGGAGCGGGGGATGGACTGGTTGGGGACCACCGTGACCGTGCAGGTGGCGACCTTGCCGCCCGTGGTGGTGGTGCAGGTGATGACGGCCTTGCCGGTGGACACCGCGGTCACCTTGCCGTCGGTATTGACGGTGGCGACAGATTCGTTGCTGCTGGTCCATAGGACCGTCTTGTCCTTGGCGGCGGAAGGCAGCACGGTTTCGGTCAGAATATAATACTTGCCTTTGAGCAGCGACAGCTTTGTTACGTCCAGCTTCACCGACTTGGGCGTACAGATGGCGGTGGTGACCGTCACGCTTGCGGTGACGCCGCTGGTGGCGGTGGCGGTGATCACGGCGGTGCCTTCTTCGGCCACGGCGGTGATTTTGCCGCCGGAGGTCACGGTGGCCACCTTGGAATCGCTGGTGGACCAGCGAAGCGTCTTGTAGCGGGCGGAGGCTGGGGTGAACTTCACCGGCATGGTGTAGGAGATGCCCTTTTCCACCGTTTTCTCGGTGTATTTTAGGGTGATGGACTGCACCACGTATTTTGCCGGCAGTACCCGCACCTGACAGGTGGTGTAGTAGCTCTTGCTGTCCTTCGTATAGGTGGCCATGACGGTGACGACTGAGGAACTGCTGGACTTGACGCCGGTCACAAGGCCCGTGGACGAATCCACGACGGCGATACTCTTGTTGGAGGAAGTCCAGTACGGGCTCTCGCCCGCGCAGGTCAGCTGCAGTTTCATGCCCGGCGCGATGCAGGCTTTGGAGAAGTTCATCGTGCTGACGTACGAAGCCTTGCTGATCCCGCTGACGGTGCTGGTGGCGCGGCTGATCAGCTTCTGGGCGCTGCCGGTGGGGTAAATCTGCATATCCTGTTCATAGCCGTACTTGGCCAGCAGATCGCTGACCGCCGCGGACGCGTAGGAATAGGCTTCTGAGAGGGTGACTGTCGAGTCGCCGTTCGCGTCGCCCTCCAGGTGCGTCAGCTTGTTGCCCGAACTGGAACCGTTGTGGGACCAGCCCATCGCCTCGCACAGCGCCCAGGTGGAAAGGCCGTACTTGTCGTCGATGGCGAAGGACGATTGGGTCTTGGAGGAGGACGCGATCACATGGAACTTGTCGCCGCTGGTGATGGCTTTGGCGGAAAGCCCCGAGGACGAACCGGAGAAGGCGGCGATGGCGTTGTCTGTAAAGCTGCCCGCATCCGACGCGCTCTTGTCCAGCAGCCCGCCCGACTCGCAGGAGTCCATAAGCACGATTACCTTGCCCGGCACGTTGGAAAGAACGCTCTGTAGATTTGTAAACGAGTAGATGCCGCTGCCGGTCGAGGTGCTGTAATCCGTGCCCGCAAGCCCGGAAGAGGCTCCGTGTCCCGTATAGTAGATCACCGTCACGTCGTCCTCATCCTGGCCCCAGTTCAGAACATCGCTGACCGCGGACGCGATGCCCGTCTGGGTCAGGTTGGACCGGGAGGACACCTTGGAATAGACGACGGAGCCCGATTGCAGCGCGGATTTCATCTGGGACAGGTCATACGCGCAGCTGGTGAGGTCCGTAAGGCTTGCGTAGCTGCTGTTGCCAATCAGCAGCGCCCGGTAGGACGTCGTCCCGTCGGACGAGGCCAGCGCCGGCGCGCCCAGCGCCAGCATAAGCACGAGGGCGAAGAGCGCCGCCCGCCACGTTTTTCTGGTTTTCTCGTTCATCATCGTACACGCCTCCGAAAAAAGTCGAAGAAAGGAAGTAAAAAAGCAATTTCTGTCTTTGAATTGTAACATTTTCCAGCCCCGGCGTCAACCCCTCGTGGAAAATTCACATCCGTGTCACTGGACGACCTTTTCCGGGCGGCCTGTTTATGGTACACTAACAGAGAAAGATCGGGCTTGCCAGCAGGTTCCGTTGCGCTGGCGTAAAGGGGGCGAGGCAATGCAGAAGATTGACGGCGAGGCGCGCGGGCGCATGATCGCCAACATCCTCACCGGCTGCGCCGTTGTGCTGTTCGCGGTGGTAATTTACCGGATCAACGACATCATGCACGGCGTCTTAAAATTCTTGGACATCCTGTCGCCGCTGATCATCGGCCTGTTTATCGCACTGATTATGCGACCGGCGATGCGGCAGATCGAGCACCTTCTGTGCAAACTGCCGCCGCGCGGCAAGCCGTCCAAACGTCGGCTGACCGCGTACCGCGCGCTGTCGCTGGTGATTGTGTACCTGCTGCTGCTGGCCATCCTGATTGGCTTTTTCGTAATCATTGTGCCGCAGTTCGTGATTTCTGCCCAATCGCTGACCGAAACCGTGACCGGCTGGGTGTCCTCCCACCGGATTGAAATCGAAGGGTTTCTCAAGGAGTTCAACATCACCGACATCACCGGCCAGAGTTCCCAGAAGATGCTGCTCCAGTGGGAAGACATCGTACGCGCCGCGATGGACTACCTGGGCAAGGTTGTGCTCAGCCTGATCAACATGAGCTACAACATCTGGGGCGTGTCCATGAACCTGGTTCTGGCGACGGTCATTTCAATCTACATGCTGTTCGGGCGGGAGAAATTTCTGGCGCAGGGCAAAAAGCTGTGCTGCGCGTTTTTAAAGCCCGAGCATGTGTGCATCCTGTCCTACTGGCTCCGGCGCGCCCACTTGATCTTTACCGGCTTCATCTCCGGCAAGGTGATCGAGACGGTGGTGGTGGGCGTGGCCTGCTACATCGGGATGCTGGTGTTCCGGATGGACTACGCGCTTCTGATCAGCGTGATCGTGGGCGTGACCAACTTTATCCCCTTCATCGGGGCGCTGATGGGCGCGGTCATCGGCATCGTGATCCTCCTGATGGTCAACCCGGTCAGCGCGTTCTGGTTTTTGATCTTCATTGTGGTGCTGCAGCAGTTGGACGGCAATGTGTTCGGCCCCAGGATTCTGGGCGATTCGCTGGGCATTTCCTCCTTCTGGGTGATTCTGGCGATCGTTCTGGGCGGCGGGCTGTTCGGCGTGACCGGCATGATCCTGTTCATTCCGATCTTTGCGATCCTCTATGAGATGATCAGTACGCTGGTGCGCTCCCGGCTGAAGGCGCGCGGCATGCCCAGCGATACCGCGTCCTACGACAAGCCCGGCCTGCCCGCGGATGTCTGCGCGGCGCCGGACGCGTGCGCGGATGCCGCCGCCTCTTCCGGCACGAAAAAGGAGAGTCCCGCAGGCGCCGGGAAGAACCCGCCGGCGCCCGCCGGCGCGAAGAAGAAACCCACCATACCCGACAGGACAAAGAAGGAGACGAAGCGATGAACGTCATTTCAAAACTGGGTCTGGGCATGATGCGCCTGCCGCAGCAGGGCAGTGCAATTGATTTTGACACCACCTGCCGCATGGCGGACGAATTCCTGGCAGGCGGCGGGGTCTGGTTTGACACCGCCTGGGGCTACCACAACGGCAACAGCGAGCCAGCCGTTCGCCGCGCGGTGGTCGAGCGCCATCCGCGCGAAAGCTTCAAGGTGGCCACCAAGCTTCCGGTCTGGCTGGTCAAGGGGCCGGAAGACCCGGAGAAGCTGTTCAGCGAGCAGCTTGCGCGCACCGGCGCGGGTTTTTTTGACCGCTACCTTCTGCACGCGCTGAGCGCCGAGCGCCTTGATTCATTGGACCGGTTCGGCGTGTGGGACTTCCTGAAATCGCTCAAAGAGAAGGGGCTGGCCAAGTCCATCGGCTTCTCCTTCCATGACAATGCCGACGTACTGGACAGGATCCTCTCCGCCCATCCGGAAGCGGAGTTTGTGCAGCTGCAGATCAACTACCTGGACTGGGAGGACGACAAGGTTCAGTCGCGCCTGTGCTATGAAGTCGCCCGCGCCCACCGGGTGGATGTCGTGGTGATGGAGCCAGTCAAGGGCGGCGTGCTGGGCGCGCTGCCGGAGGCTGCGTCCGCCCCGCTGCGTGCGCTGCATCCGAACTGGACGGACGCCCGCTGGGCGCTGTCCTTCTGCCTTTCGCTGGAGGGCGTTCCCACCATCCTGAGCGGCATGTCCCAGCCCGGCCATGTGGAGGACAACCTGCGCACCTTCGCCGCCTTCGAGCCGCTCGGCGGCGCGGAGCAGGATGCCCTCCGGGAAGCGGTCGCCATCCTGCGCTCCATGCCCTCCATCCCCTGCACCGCCTGCGGCTATTGCGTGGATGGCTGTCCGCAGAAGATCAACATCCCGGGCGTGTTTGAAACCGCCACCGGCGTCATGCGCTTCGGTCCCCAGCCCGCGCTGACCAGCCACTACGACTGGCTTTTGTCCAATGGCAGCGGTCGCGCCGCCGACTGCATCGGCTGCCAGGCCTGCGAGGCAAGCTGCCCGCAGCACCTGGAGATCGTGCGTCTGATGGCCCACTGCGCCGCGCTGCTGGACCGCTGACGCGGGGCGAAGAAACTCCGCTTCGCGTAGGGCATCAAAAAAACTCAAGGCGCAGAAAATCCGCTTCGCGACTTTCCTGCGCAAAAACCGCCCCCCGTACGCAAAGCACGGAGGGCGGTTGCCGTTCCTCAGGTATCATCGCGAGGAAGGCGTGTCGTTTACCGGGCGAGAATCCGCCTTCGGGTCAATACATCGGCTGGGTCACGGTGATCGTGCACTTCGCCTTTTTATGGCCGCTCACGGTGACCACGTAGATGGTGGCCGTTCCCGGATCATGCGCGACCACCTGTCCGGAGGCGTTCACCGTGGCCACGGAAGTGTTGCTGCTGGACCACTTGACGGCCTTGTTGCTTGCCTCATCCGGTAAAACCGTCGCCGTCAGCTGCAGCGAACCCGGTTGGTTGGCGTACATATGGTCGGTGGCCGGGAGCAACACGCTCTTGACCTTCGTCGGCACGATCGTCACGTAGGTCTGGCTCTTGACGGCCTTCCGGGTTAGGGACTGATAGCCGATCTTCCAGGTGTTGGTCGGCTTGCCGGCGGCCAGAAAAGTCAGGTACACCGTTGCCCTGTTTGAGTTTCCCTTGTATTTTGCGCCGACGATTGGAAGACTGGCGTTATTCCAGAGGACCCTAAGGTCCCTCAGGGCGCTTTGCGTTGCGGGCGCGACCACGACCGGCACGGTAAACAGATAATTCTGATGCACTGTGATGCACCGGCGCGGGATGATTTTGTCGGCCGGCTTCGAGCCGACCGGGAGCGTGATCTCCAGATTGTCGTTCAAGACGTTCAGAATCATGAGCATGTCCGGGATATCCTTACCCTTGCTGACGAACCCGCCCGCGGCCCCGGTCTGCGTCTCCCCCATCGCCGAGACGGGCAGCATGGACAACAGCATCGCCAGCGCCATCACAAACAGCAGCGCCTTTTCGAACCTCCGCTTCATGACAACCACTCCTTCATCCCCTTGAGTTCCCAGTCCCATCCGTTATAAAACCCTGTCCCGCGTAGATGCGCTAGACCGCGCGCGGCGGCGTCCGGCACAGGCCCGCGCGGCCGCCCTGTGCAGATTATAGCGCGAAAGCCATTCCTAGTACAGCGTTCGAAAGGGGGGAACGCACAATCCGTATCGGAACAAGCACCTTCCGGCACGCGCTTTTGGTTTCTTTCCGACTGGCCGGCGTCCTCTCCGCAAGGCTCTTATTTGATGCCTTATGCTCCCGGAAAAAGCGCCGTTCTCGGGAGAAACTTGCCGCCCACCCGGCCTGCGCGCCGCGTCTATTCTGCCCGTCAGGGCCGAAACCGCCGCTGAGATTCATCAGGACCGAAGTCATTGCATAAAAAACGCGCCCGCCCAAGCCAGCGCAAGGATTTTGCAAAAAAAAGACAAGGCCCGGCGGGGATACGCGCGATGCGTAATACCGGCAGAGCCTTTTCGCTACAGCGTTTCCGGGTCGATGATGCCCGCGATGGTCAGGTCGCTGGGCGGAGGCGCTTCCCGGCTCATAATCAGCGCGGCCTCCGCGCGGCCGATCATGAACACCATGTCGCCCGCGCCCGCCTGGCGGGTGCCGTCACAGGCGATTACGAGTCCCTTCTCCGCGCCGTTGACGATCTGCCGCACCACCATCAGCTTGATGCCCGAAAGCGTCGGCGTCTTCACCGTGCACACCACCGTGCCGACCACGCGCCCGATGTTCAAGCCGCCGCCCCCTTTCAAGCGATTTTGCCGTCAGCCGTGGCACCGGGTCGTCCTGCCCTGGCAGGTGAACGAGTCGACCACGCCGCAGAGCGTGACGCTGGCGATGATCGCCTTGTCCTCCAGGATCATCTGCGCCGCGCCGCCATCGTTGTTGGCCAGCACAATGTCGCCGACGCCCGCGCCCGCCGCGTCCAGCGCCACCAGTTCCTCTCCCACTTCGTTGAGGTTCAGGTCGAGGTGGCGGACCTTCAGAAGCTTCAGGCCCCGGTACTTTTCATATTTCACGGTGGAGACCACCGTTCCGGTCACGCGCGCGAGCTTCATGGGTTCTCCGCCTTGGACTTATCGTACCTGCGCTGACCCAGAACGTCCACAAAATCCACAATGCCGACGATGGTGCTGTCCACGGGTTTGCCGGTGGTCATATCCGTCTGACGGGAGGAACTGCCGCCCGCCCACATCACGATTTCGCCCTCGCCCGCGCCGACAGTGTCCACGGTGACGAACGGCGCGCCCTTCTCCTGCATGGTGTCCATGTCGATGGGCACGGCCACCAATAGCTTGAGCCCATCCAGCCGCTCGCACTTGCGGGTGCTCACGATGGAGCCGATCACTCTTGCCAGCTGCATGCGTTCGTCTCCTTTGCCTTGTCGTAGACCCGCGCCCCGCGAAGGTCGATGGAATCGAGGATTCCGTAAATGGTGAAGTCCGAGGCCATCTTCTTGGAGGTGTCCGACTGGCGGCCGGAACTGCCGTAGGCGCAGAACACCAGATCGCCCTCGCCCGCACCCACGTCGTCCACGCAGATCACATAGTCGTCCTTCATTTTCAGCGTGTCCAGCTCCACGGGCTGCACAATCAGAAGCTTCGCGCCGCCCAGGGCCGAAGTCTTGTTGGTGCTGACCACACTGCCGGTGACGCGGCCTACGAGCATGCGTTTCCCTCCCCCATCTGCGGGATGGAGCGTTTTCCAATCCTTCTTAAAAAACCAGCGCGCATCTTTCGGTGCCCGGGCGTTCAGGCTTGCCCGGGGTTTGACCCCTTCGCGCCGAAAGCCGCCGGATTTTTCGCGCCCGGTTCCTTCTCCTCCAGCGGCTTGGTGCTGCCGCGCACCACCAGCCGTCCGGAGATCTGCATGTGCATGACGGGCCAGTTCGG
>CALGYL010000242.1 GCA_937934775.1 uncultured Clostridia bacterium | reverse complement strand
CTCCTTGCGCACGAAGTTTGCCGCGTACAGATTTTGCCGCTTGTTGAAAACCGGCGAATCCGGCGTGTTCAGGTACTTGGGCTGCGCGTCGCCCATGGCGCGGCCGCCAAAGCCCAGCACCCGCCCCTGCGCGTCGATGATCGGAAAGATCGCGCGGTTTCGGAACATGTCAAACCGCCGTTGATCCTTGCGAACGGTCAGCCCCGCCTTGACCAGCACTTCCTCCTCAAATCCCTGCCCCGTGAGTTCGTTTGTCAGGTCATCCCAGGCGTCGTCGGCGGCGCCGAGGCCGAACCTGCGGATGTCCCCGTCGTCCAGCCCGCGCTTGTGCAGGTATCCTAAGATCAACGCGCCGCCCGGCTTCCACAATGCGTCGTGAAAATAGCGCGCCGCGGCCAGGTTGGCGGCGTAGACGCGCTCTTTAAGCGTCCTGTCGACTTGCGGTGTTTCAGTAGAGTCTGGAAGTTGCATCCTGGCACGCTCGGCCAGAAGTTTGACGGCGTCGGGAAATTCCATCCGCTCAAGTTCCATCACGAAATTGATGACGGTCCCACCCTTGTGGCAGCCGAAGCAGTAGTACATCTGCTCCTCGCTGTCCACGCTGAAGGATGCGGTCTTCTCGTTGTGAAACGGACAAAGCCCCCAATAGCGCCTCCCCTTCGGCTTGAGCTGCACGTACTCGCCTACGACATCAACGATGTTCAGCCGCGCGCGCAGCTCATCGAGCCACGCATCCGGGATCCTCCCCGACATGCCGAACACCGCCTCGCACAGATCGCCTGCGCGATCTCTATTTTACAATTCGCCGTACACGACGGATTTCCTGCAAAAATCCGACGCGGTGTGACAAATTAATCGGAATCGACCGGCGCGCGCTTTACGCGCTAGTTTTCCCCATGTGGATGGTATATACCACGCGAAAGCGCCGAAACCCTTCCCGTTCACAAAATTAACTTTCAAGGCTGGAGAAAACAGGCATAATCCAGCAGGCGTCCGGCGCAAAATCCACCGGCGCCGCCAACGTGCGGAGGGGAGAAGCACCCTCCCATACAAAACGGGCGGGCAGACCATTGCTTCGTCCAGATCGCCGCAGGCGGAGAAAACCACGTTCCCGGCGCGCGCGCGGCCGGGAACACGAAATGATTTTCGCATGTGCGGGAAATGTTTGGGCCGCCGCGCCCAGCGGTGCGGCGGCCCAAACCGGATCTGCATTAATTCGAAGCCGTTTCGCTGGGAGTCGCCTGGTCGGCTGTATCCGCGTCGCCCGCCTGATCGACCAGCCGGTCGACATACGTCTTGGCGTTGACCGCGGTGACCCACTCCTGAATCGTCTTGTCATACAGGTCATTCTTGGCCGAGTCCAGGGTCTCTTCCTTGATTTCGTCCTTGATCTGCTCCAGCGGCACAGCGCCCGGGGTGACGTCGGCGATATACTTGATGATGTGTACGCCGCTCTGGCTGAGCACCGGCTGGGAGATGTCGCCAACCTTCTGAAGCGCCATGGCTGCCGAGGTGAACTCATCGTCCCACATCTGGGAGTTTAAGGACACATAGTAGCCGTTGGTCTTGGTTGGATCGTTCTTCATGCCGTCGTCCTGGCCATAGGTTTCGATCAGCTTGTCGAAGTCTTCTCCGGCCGCGATCTTGGCCTGAATCTCGTCGATCTTGGGCTGCAGTTTCGCAATGCAGGCAACCTTGAGGGCATCCAACTGCTGCTGGAGGTCGCTCAGCTTGGCCTGAAGCTCCGGCAGCGTCAGATTCTCGAGCGCCGCGTCATCCTCGGAAGCGGATTCGTCGGCCGATGCGTCGGTGGAATTGTCCTCGGTGAAATCGCTGTCCTCGGCGAAGTCCTCCTCACCGGAGGCGAGCGCATCGTCCGTCGCGGCGGCGGTGACGTCCGGCGCGGAAGTCTCAAACGCGACGGCATCGGGCGCGGAAGCCACGTCCGGCGCGGCGGTCTCAAACGCGGCGGCATCGGGCGCGGAAGCCACGTCCGGCGCGGAAGTCTCAAACGCGGCGGCATCGGGCGCGGAAGGCACGTCCGGGGCAATGGTCTCCACCACAGCAGCATCGGGCGAGGAAGGCACGTCCGGCGCGGCGGTCACCACCGCAGCGGCATCGGGCGCTGGGCTCGCATCGGTTTCTTCGGTATCAGACAGGGCAGCGTCGCCCTCTTCCGTGCCGTCCGTCGATTCCGGGTTTTGCAGCTCCTCAATGCGCACATTGACATCTTCGATCTGGGACTGGAGGTCGCTCAGCGAGGTCGCATCCTCATCGGGCAGCGTTAAAAGGATGTGCTTGACCGCGCGGTAGCCCTCCGGCACCCAGGTGACGGTGTCGCCGTAGGTAGCGGCGTTTTCAAAATTGTAGGTATCCTCGGTAAAGGACTGCTTATCCTCCGCGACGGAGGAGTCATACGCGGCCTTGATCTGTTCGTCAGTCACAGTCACGTCCTTTGTGAGTTGGGTCTTCAGCTCTTCCTGCCAGGCGTTCTCGGTGTCATACTGCTTGATGCTGTCCAGCGTATAGCCGATGCTGTTCAGGTAATCGATGGCATTCTGACGGGTTTCTTCATCGGTATCGCCCTGCAGATAGTCCATGTAGTAGGTAATGGCATCCTCATACTCGGAGTTCGCCTGCGTATCGATGGACTTCTTTTCGTCCTCGGTAAGCTCCGTAAGGCCCATTTCCTTGGCCTTGGCTTCGATGACCTTCTGCTGCACCAGCGTGTCCAGCACCTGCTGTTTGAGGGAGGTAATATCGGCCTCCTCAGTCAGGGTGTAGCCATAGGCCTCATAATAAGATTTCCAGTTTGCGTACTCCTTGATGGCCTCGTCATAGGTGATCTTACCACCGTCGTACTCGGCCACGACCTGAGAAGCGTCCGCCGCCTGAGCCGCCTGCGCGGGTTGGGCGGTCTCTGCCGCCTGCGTGGTTTCTACCGGCTGCGCGGTCTGCGCCGCCTGTTCCGGCTGCTTTGTCTGTTGAGACGCCTTGTCAATGGAGACCAATCCGCAGCCAGAAAGGGTCAGCATGGCGCAGAGCGCCAGGGCCAGCCATTTGGCAATTGCTTTCGTCATTCGATTACCTTCCTTTCAATCCATCCGATTGCATCAGTTTCATTATACAGGATTTTTCTTAGTTTACAAGCGTTTTTGGTCAGTAGCGCGTCGAAGGTGGTTCTTTATTGCGTCCAGTGACTGTTCCAATTCCGCTTCAGACAGCGATTCGGGGTGGCTCCGCGGCAGCCATAGAACCTGTTTCTCCCGAGAGGAAACGCCCGAAAAAACCAGGTTTGCGCTGGTGGGATGGAGAAAGCCGCCCGGCAGCGCCTCTACCGCCAGAATCGGCGCCACGACCGCAAAAAGGCTGCGCCGCGCAAGCCTGACCACCGCCCGCACATCCCGCATACGGATCATCCCCGAACCGGTGAGCCCTTCGCGGACGGACGCCGGGCGGAACATGCCCATCAAGCCCGGCATGCGCAGCGCGGGATCCATCGCGACCACCGCCGAAACGGGGTATTCCGCCGCAAGAATCAGTGACAGTGCCCCGCCTATGCCAGCGCCCGCAACAGCGACAGACCGCATCGTCCGGTCCAGGCGCGCATATGCCTCCCTCACCTCGTCCAGCCAACTTCGCCAATTTGACGGCGAAGGACCATTCGAAGTTTCATGAAAGAAGGCGAGATCGGGCGCCGACACGGTAAAACCCGCTTGGTTAAGTTCTTCGGCCAGCCGCTCTGTCCATCCGGTATTGGGAAAGTCTGGCAGCAAAAGGCAGCTGTCCGCGCCGCCCTCCAGAAATAAGCCGCCGCCCGGTCCGCGCTTGCCCATGGCGTGTCCCCCCCCTCGCCGCATGCTTATGAGCGGGGGATGTCTCGATATGCCAACGGACGGGGCACGAAAACTTCCGGTCGACGGCGACTAAACGGGGAAATCTAGTGCGCCGGTACTTTCACCGGCGCTCGGTACCTTGCGATTCGGAATGATATCCAGGATTTCGGGGTCAGTGCTCCACATCAGAACACAGATTTACGGCGATTCTGCGGATAAAACCAAACGCAGAATCAGCTTTCTACGCCAGCACGCGGATGAAGGTGCCGGGCCAGGCAAACTTGGGGGCCTCTTCTGGAACGAACGCCGGGGCGGCGTCCCAGTTCGAGGGCCGATGCGGGTTGTCGATGGCCCGGGCGATTTCAATAATATCGCCGATGATGGCGCTGGCGGTGGGCAGCGAGCCCGCGCCGCGGCCATAGAACATCACATCGCCGACGAAGTCGCCGTTTATCAGGATGCCGTTGAACACATCGTCCACACAAAAGAGCATATGGCCCGCCGGTACAAACGCCGGGGAGACCCAACCGGTCCAGCCCTCGCCGGATCGCCGCGCGTGGGCGATCAGTTTGATGGTTCCGCCCAACTGGTGGGCGCGCTCAAAATCCGCCTCGGTGACCGACTTGATGCCGGTGGTCGGGATTTTTTTATCATCCGAGAACTTCGCGCCGAACGCGGTATTGGCCAGGATCGACAGTTTACGCCGGGCGTCCCAACCCTCAAGGTCCGCGTCCGGATTGCCTTCCACATAGCCCAGCTGCTTGGCCTCGCCCAGCGCCGCCGGGAAGCTGAGGCCTGACTTTTCCATACGAGTCAAAAGGTAGTTGGTGCTTCCGTTTACGATGCCGTCAATCCGGAGAATCCGGTTGCCCGACAGGCAGGTATTGAGCGGCCGGATGACCGGTACGCCGCCGCCCACCGACGCCTCATAGCGGTAGAGCACGCCATTTTGGGCGGCCAACGCGTTCAGTTCATCGCCGCGCTCCGCCACAAGTTCCTTATTGGATGTCACCACATGCCGCCCGGCCGAAAGCGCCCGCCGTGTCATTTCAAACGCAATGCCACAGCCGCCGATGGCTTCGACAAAAATCCTCGTTTCGGCGCAAGCCAGCGCCTCGTCCAGCGAGGCCGCCTGCGTAACGCCCTCCGGCACTTCCACCGGCCGCACATCCAGCACGTATTGCAGTTTCACGTCGCGTCCCGCCGAGCGGGAAATGGCCCAAGCGTTATCCGTCAGCATTTTCATAGCGCCCGAACCGACCGTGCCGCACCCCATAATCGCTATGCCCGTCATCTACATCACCTTCTGAATTGATATGGTTTTATACAGCTGCCGGAATAGCTCCAGCGGTGCCGCTTGTGTACCGGGCGTCGCCACCGCGGCGCCCGCCGCCGCCACAGCCGTCCGGAGCGCTCCCTCGAGCGATTTTCCCGCCTCGAGCGCCGCGGTCATGCCCGCCACCATCGAGTCGCCCGCGCCCACCGTCGACCGGACAACGACCCGAGGCGGTTAGATCGGAAGAGCGTCGTGTAGGGAAAGAGTGTAGATCTCGGTGGTCG
>CALGYL010000241.1 GCA_937934775.1 uncultured Clostridia bacterium | reverse complement strand
CCGTGCATTTATACCAATGCGAAATAGTAACGCATCCAAAGCGCCGAGGGATTTTCGATGCAGCGCAAGGAGCTGGAGCGGGGCGTAGCAGCGCTACGCTCGAGCGGAAAGCGACACAGCGATGCGCGAAATGACCCGGCGCAACGATGCGTTAATGTTTCAAGTTGGTATCACTTCTCCAAAAATGTTTATGCGGCCCGTGTTTATCGGGCCGCATTTTGTTTATCCGGCCGGGCTGTTTATGCCCGGTTCGGTGACGGAGAAATCCGCCGGGGTTACACGAAGGTTGCGCCGGTGGCGCGTTCCGAGTTCAGGCGCAGTTGCCGCGGATCAAAAAATCCAGCATGTCGCGCGTGTCCTCGCGGTTGTCGAGCCTGAGCTCGACGTGGTCCACAGGGGCCTTGGGCACCGCGGTCCACAGCGACTTGACGAGACCGCCTTCTTCCTTCCAGTCAAAGGCTTTTCCGTCGGGCATCACCATTTCGACGTGGCCATTCAGGGAATCCAGCCGGTCAAACAGTTTCTCGGGCTTTGCGATATTGTACAGCATCATGGTCGACACCTCCTCTTGGGGTCATTTTCTCTTTTCTTTCCGACGGTATTAGTATAAGCGGCCCACGTTACGTGGAGGCCGCTTTTCCGCTAAATCCCAGCGAAGAAGTGTTATATCAAAGAGAAGATGCGGCTGTAAGCGTCCCTTTTGCCCAAACGGCGGCGTATCCGTGTCCCGCCGGGACCTGATAGGTGTAAAAATCCTGTTTGGGCAAGGCCCTGGCCTCAAAGATGGCCATCAGCGTACCGCCGTGGGCCACGATGGCGGCGTCGCCGCCAAAATCCGGCGCAAAAAGCGCGATCCGGTCGAAGGCGCGCACCACCCGGCCTGAAAAATCCCGCCGAGATTCCCCGCCGGGGAACGGAATCCGCCCCGCGGAGTCCAGCCAGGCCTGATACCCGGGCAACTCTTTCAGCTCCTGATAGTTCCGGTACTCGAATTCGCCGAAGTCCATCTCCCGGAAGTCAGGGACGATCTCCCGCGGGACGCCGGGAAAGAGAATCTCCGCCGTCTCTACGCAGCGCCGAAGCGGACTGATGAATACCCGCGCGACGTCCGGGCGGTTCATGTCAAGCAGCGCCTGCCGGGATTCGGGCAGAAGGCCCTCGTCCGTCGCGCCCACATAGCGCTTTTCCAGGTTGCCCTTCGTCGCGCCGTGGCGCAGAAAATAAAACGTCACTTCAGCCTCACTGGGATCCCGCAGACCACGCGGGTCACCTCCCGCGCGCCGGTGGCCATTAGGCACATGGCCGCGCCCACCGCTTCCCGCCACAGGCGGCCTTCGGGCTCCAGCGGCACCACGCCCATGCCCACCTCGTCGCACACAACGACGCAATCGGGATTTCTTTCCATCAATTCCGCCGCGAACGCGCGTGCCTCGGCGGGGGTCAGCCCGCGAAGCAGCTCGTGAAATTGATCGATGGCCGGGGCGCGAAACGCCTCCGCCCGGTCCACGGTTTCGGGCGCGCGCCCGGTCTCCGCCCGGGCAAGCTCCGCCTGCCCCTGACAGCACCCGCCGATGTAGAGCCTCATCCGATTCTTCCCCCAATCGCCAGCGCGAGCGCAAAGCCCACCTCGCATACCTGCAAAAACCAGCCCGCAAGGTCGCCCGTCACACCGCCGAAGCGCTTTAAAACCCGCAGGTACATTACCGCCGCCACCGCCGCCCAGCCCAGCGCGATCCCGCCGGAGACCGGCGCGGCCCACAACATCAGAAACCCGAAGCCCACCGCCCAGGCCACCGACGCGCGCTTGAGGACGTCCTTCCCCGCCTCCTGCGCGGCGTCCGCGACCGCCCGCGCCATGCCGTCCGGCCGGGCCGGGGGAATCACCGCCACGAAGAACGCGCTCATCGCCCGGGAGACCACGAAGCTGGCCGCAAGCGCAAGCGCCTCCCGAAGCGGAAGCGCGGAAAGCGCCCCGGCGTCCAGGATCAGGTAGAGCGCGCAGCCCATCGAAGCAAAGGCGCCCACGTGGGAATCCTTGAGGATCTTCAGCATTTCCTCCCGGGGCTTTCGGGCGGAGAGCGCGTCCACCGTGTCCATAAAGCCGTCCATGTGGATGCCGCCGGTGATCAGAATGGGCACGGCGCAGCCCACCGCGCCCGTCAGAAACGCCGGGAATTTCAGCCAGGCCGCCAGCGCCAGCCAGATCAGCTCCACAAGGCCCACCACAACGCCCACCAGCGGGAAAAAGCACAGGCTGTAGCGCAGGCTTTTCGCCGTCCATTCCGTCCGGGGCGTGGGAATGCGGGAATAGGTGGCGAGCGCCACCCACAGGCTTTCAATCATGGAATCGCCCCCTTCAGCGCCACGGGAATCGAAAACACCACTTCCGCCACCAGGTCCGCCCGCCGCGCGACGGCGCGGTTGACCTCCGCGAGCTTCCGGATATAGGCGCGGGTTTCCGGGTCGTAGTCCATGCCGTCAGAAAACACGTCGTTGGTGACCACGACCAGGTTTTCGCATACTTCCATCAGATGGAAAAGGCCCGGCAGCACCCGCTCCGGATCGCCGCCGAACATCTCGCCCGCCAAAAGGGTTGGCAGGCACTCGAGGAGCGCCGTCGATCCCGTTTCCACGGGCGCCGAGCCGATATCCCGGGGCCGCTCGATGGTTTCAAACCCCAACCCGTCCCGCTGCGCCCGGTGGCGCTCGACGCGGGCGCGGCATTCGTCGTCCACCACCTGCATGGTGGCGATGTAGAATCTGCGCCCGCTCAGCGTCTGAACAAATTTTTCCGCCCAGGTGGACTTGCCGCAGCCGCTGCCGCCGGTGATCAGCGCGATCATGCGCCGCCCCCCAGCGGTTGATAGGCTTGCACCGAAATGTCGTCAAAGGTCGCGCCGTAGTAGACCGCCAGCGCCATGTCCAGAAGCGGCATCGCGGCCACCGCGCCGGTGCCCTCGCCCAGCGCCATCCCGGCGGTGATCACCGGGGTCAGATTCAGGGTTTTCAGAAGGAACGCCCCGGCGGGCTCCCGGCTGACGTGGGTGGCCAGCATGAAATCCTTCGCCTCGGGCAGCATGCGCTGCGCGCACAGCGCCGCAACGGAGGAGATGAACCCGTCCACCAGCAAGGCCACGCCGTATTTTGCGCCGCCCAAAAACGCGCCCGCCATCGCCGCGATGTCAAAGCCGCCCACCTTCATCAGTACATCCACCGCGTCGTTTGGATCGGGCCGGTTGACGGAAAGCGCGCGCGTGACGGCGGCACGCTTGCGCCGAAGCCCCGCGTCGGAAAGACCCGCGCCCCGCCCGGTCATGCGGGCGACGTTCGCGCCGGTCAGCGCGCAGGCGACGGCGGAGGAAGTCGTGGTGTTGCCGATGCCCATTTCGCCGGTGGCAATGAGCTTACGGCCCTTCATCGCCATCTCGCGGACCATGTCTTCCCCGGCGGCGATGGCCTGAAGGCACTGTTCCCGGGTCATGGCCGGGCCCAGCGCGATATTATGGGTGCCGGGGGCGACGCGCCGGTCGACCACGCGGGGGTCGTCCACCTCTTGAAGCATGCCCACGTCCACCGCGATCACGTCGCAACGGGCGACTTTCGCCATCTGGCAGATGTTGCCGGTGCCGCGGGCGATGGAGCGCGCCACCGAGGCGGTGACGGCGCTGTCCGTCTGAGTGACGCCCTCCTGTACCACGCCGTTGTCGGCGCAGAAGGTGAGGCAGCAGCGGCTGGAGAGATCCACCCGGTCGGTGTCCTGAATGCCGGCGATTTTTGCCACCATGTCTTCCAGAATGCCCAGGCTGTGGAGCGGCTTGGCCACCGCGTCCCAGCGGCGGCGGCAGGCCTCCTCGGCCTGAAGGCTGTATTGACGAGTCATGGTTTATCCCTCGGTTTCATCGGATTCACCCGAAAAGGTACCACGTTCGGCGCCCTCTGTCAAGCCCGCATCCTCCCGAAGGCGCGGGATTACGCCGTCCGGCGGGATTTTCGCAAGCCGCCTCGGCTCCCCGCCGGGGATGCCCGGCCCGATCTGGCAGACGGACTGGAAGTCGCACAGGTCGCATGCGCCGCCATCCGACCACTGGGCGGGGCGGATTTCGGTTTCGCCCGCGCGGATGCGTTTGAGCGCGTCGTCCGCCAGGTTCCCCGCGTGGTCCATCAGAAGGCGGAAGTCCTCCGCCCCGATCAGGCGGCTGCTCTTCCGGCCCTTCGGGTTGATGCCGAGTACCACCTCGGGCCGGGGCGACATGGCGTCAAGCACCCGCTCGTCGGAGAGGGCCAGCCCGTCCAGCTTCAGCGCCTTTTCCCGGAGCGCTTCCACCTCCCGCGGGTCCCGGGAGGGAGTTACGACCAGCGGATCATCAATGGCAAAATAGAAGACACCCGCGGGCTTTCCACCCTTCGCCACCGCCGCCGCCAGGTACAGAACCAGCTGCAATTGCAGCCCGTAGTAGACTTCCGGCAGGCTGACCGCCCGCCCTTTGGTCTTATAGTCGATGATGCGCAGGTATTTGTCCCCGTCGTCCTGCCAGGCGTCGACGCGGTCGATTCGGCCCTTGAGCGGCACGTCCCGCAGCAAGATGCGCCCGTCCTCCAGCCCAAAATCCACCTCCAGCGCCACCGGTTGGAAGCGGCTGCCCGAAAGGTGCGAAACCAGCGTCCGCGCGGCCCGGCGGGCCACCTTGCAGATGCGCCCGCCCTCCCGCCGCGCCACCGCGCTGTCACCGATGGCTTTTTCGGAAAGCGCTTCAATTAATGCGCCGGTCGCCCGGTCCATCGCCTCGATCGCCTCGTCCTCGCCCATCACGGCCAGCCTCGCCTCGTTCTCCCGGGCGAAGGTCTCCAGCGCCGCGTGGTAGAAGGTGCCCACGTCCTTGGGCGTCAGGTCGAACTCCCGGTTCTCCTCGGGCTTCAGGATGCTGGCCACAAAGTCCTTGAACGGGCAGGAGATGAAGCGTTCCAGCCGGGTCGCGCTGACGGCCGCGGCCCCGTCCCGGGTGGGCGCGGGCAGCGGTTCGGAATGTACCCGGTGGTCAAACGCCCGGGAAAGCCGTGTGACCTCCGGCGCGTACGCCGGCAGTTCCCGCAGGATTTGAAGCGCCGCGCGGGCGTCCGGATCCGCCGGATCCTCCCGCAGAATCGCGCTGGCCCGGCTGAGCGCCGCCTCCGGCGCGGACAGCCGCAGCCGCTTCTCCGCGATGCCGGTGACGCCGCCCCGCTCCCTCAGGTCCGGGAACAGCCGGTGCATTTGCCGGATCAGCATGCCGGGCTTGAGCGCCGCGCCCGCCATGTCGCTCCGGGGGCAGGTGATGTAGGCCTCCTCCCGCGTCAGTTCCAGCGCGCTTTTGACGTTCAGGCGCAGCATGCGCGCCCGGTCCTCGCCGGTGAGTCCCAGCCACAGTCCGTTCTCGGTCAGCTTCGCCATCTCCCGCTCCGAGAGCAGCGCGCCGCCCGATCCCGGGGCGGTGTCCGTCGCGCCCAGGATGAACAGCGCCCGGACGGGCCGTCCCTTCATGTGGTCGAGCCCGCCGCCCATCACCGCGTCGCCCGACTGGGGCAGCGCCTTGATCTCTGCCGCGCCCAGCGCCCTTCGCATCAGGTCGTACAGCGCGCGGAGGGTCAAAGGCTCGCCCTGTAAAAGCTCGTGGGCCTGATCCAGCGCCTGGATGATCCTGTTCCAGACCTGCGCGCCCTCCATCGCCCACTCCCGCCGCCCCATGTCGGTCAACGCTTTCTGCTGGGCCTCCAGCGTTTCCCGGGCGTGGAGATCCTCCAGAAAGAGGAACGCCGCCTCCAGAAGACGCTCCGCCGGGACGTTCCGGCCCCTAAGCTGCAGCGCCTCCACCGGCTCCATCAGCCGCGCGCGCACCGGTTCCAGCGCGGCCACCGTCTCCATCTCGCCCCGCGTCAGCGGCCGAAACCACGCGCGGCCCTTGAGCCCCGCCTCCAGCGCGTAGTTCATGAGCAGATCGGCCTCATCGTCGGTGATGGCCGCAAAGCCGGAGCGCGCATAGTCCTGCACGTCCTCCGGCGTAAAGCGCTGGGTGGCCAGCTTGATCCCGGCGAGAAAGCACCGGGCCAGCGGGTGCCGGTCGGCTGTGCGGCTCTGGGATAGAAACAGCGGCACACCGTAGAGCGCGAAGGCCCGTGTCAGCGAGAAGATCATGCCGTCGTCCAGCGACTGGCAGGCGACCATCACGTCCCGGTAGCGCCAGCCCTTTCGCATCACCAGGTCCCGGATCACCGCGGCGGCGTACTCCGCCTCATCCTGGGGGTTGTTCAGCAGCATGACCGTCAGGTTGTCCGGCTCACCCCCGTATTTTGCCGAGGGCCAGCAGTAGAGTTCCCGCGAAAGGTGCCGGAGCGCCGGGGCGGCGGGGTTCTCCCCCGCCTCGCCCAGCCGCACCCGCCGCCACGGGATGCCCGCCGCCAGCACCTGCCGCTGCAGCCGCTCATAGGCGTGCTGCACCGGGAAGAACACCGAAAAGTCCCGGGCGTCGCCATCGTTTTCCAGCGTCAGAAACAGGTGCAGGCTCTTTGCGCAGCCGGCGATGGCCAGAATCGTCCGGGCCATCGCCTGGGAGATCAGGTCAAAGCCGTAGAGGAACACGTCCCCCCGGACAAAGGGCGCGTCCGGCATGCGCAGAACGGCCTCCCGCGTCTCGTCCTCCCCGTCCAGAAACCGGCCGGACAGCGCCTGCTCGTAGGCTTCGTAGAGCCTCGCGATGTCCGAAAGCTTCTCCCGGAGCGCGCCGCCCTCCTTCTCTGAAAGTGTCCTCACGCCCTCCGGCGCGATGCCCGCCTGCTTGAAGGATTCGATCTGCATCAGCGCCCGCTCCGCAAAGCCCGGCCGCCTTGGCGCGCCCCGGTACCAGCGAAGCTGCTCGTTCAGCTGCTCCGCCGCCCGCTGCACGAGCATCACGCGGCCCTGCTCGTCGATACGCACCCGCGCGGGACGCCCGGCGGCCTCAAATACCCGCTGATACAGCCGCTGGGGAGACAGTACCTGCAGCCGGAACGAGCCCGCCAGGTTCAGTTCGTCCACCGCGTCCAGCTCGGCCTCCAGCGTGTACTGGGCCGGCACAATCAGGAGCACCGGGTGGTCTCCCCCGGCCATCGCACCCTTCAGCGCCTCAAACAGCGCGCCCCGAACGGCCCGCGCACGGCCGGTATAATACGTCAACATACCTCGCACCTCTTTGATGCGAGTATAGCACAGCCAAACGCCCCGGCACAAATCAAAATTTTCCGTTGAAATGCCTGAGATTTTCCGAGCGTTTTTGATCGATTCTGTGATATAATGTTGTGGACCATATTAAGAAAGCACAAGGAGGAGAGGATCGCTCCATGTCATTGCCCGGAAAACTGACGATCGGGTACGTCCATGAAGACAATCCGGTCAAATCTTACTTCCGCTTCCGGCCGTTGCTCACGATTTCGGAGCACGATTTTCAGCCGGTCGACGCGGGCATCTCGGCCCAATATCCTGAGGACGGCTTTATTCGCATCGTCCCTGACAAAAACGAAATCAGCCAATTTAAAACCCGGATGCGGCAGCTGGGCCGCTACTGCCTGCTGGACCTGAGGCGCCACCCAAACGAAAATGACAAGATCCGCCCGAACAAGAACTACGCGCCCGACACCACCGAACGAAACGCCCACATTGTGTATTCCGACGTCATCGGCGCTCTGTCCGCGGACATGGCCGTCGAGGTGGTGGACGCCACCGGCGTGTTTGATGGCGACATCATCACGCTGCGCGTGCCGCTGCCCGGAACGCGCTATGTGGCCGTCCGGCGGGATGACCGGCTGTCCGGCCCCTGGGCCTGGTCCGAGACCCTGGATATCCCCGGCTGCATCACGCTCCAAATCGCGCCCGGCCATGAGCGGACGGACATTCCGCTGGAGGAGGCGAAGCTTCTTCCGGTCGTCTGCAGCGATGGGCAGCTCTTTACCCTGATGTACAATCCTTCCGCGCTGGGCGTGACCGACGCGCCCCATGAGGCGCCCGCCGAGAAGCCGGAGACTGAACCCGCGGAGGCCCCGCGCCCCGCGCCGCAGCCCCTGCAGACCGTACAGATGGTTGTTCAGGCCGCGCCGCCGATCGCCCCGATCCCGCAAATTGTGCAGCCGCTGCAGATTCCGCCGCAGGCGGCGGTTCCACCCGCCTCGCAGCCCGTCGCGGCTGTCGCACCTGTGGCACCTGTTGCACCTGTAGCACCCATCACACCTGTCGCGGCTGCCGCAGCCGTCGCACCCATCGCGGTCGTCGTACCGGTCGCTCCGGCAGCGCAGGCGGCCGCGCAGCCTGCCGCTGCGGAAGCGCCCGCCGAAAAGGCGTGGCTGACCCGCGACGATTCCTACCCCAAGGCGGTGGCCCGGCGTCTCCGGGAGCCGCTGGACATGCAGAGCGGCATCAACCCCCGCCGGGGCCGCAGCCTGAACGAAGTGGTGGACGAACAGTGGCGGCGCTCCCGGTGCGACCAGCTGGGGCATCCGGTTCCGCCGGAGGCCACCACGCGGCCGGTGATGAGCCCCATCGAACGGGCGCTGGACGCACTGAAGGAAGCTTGGTCGCTGCCCGCGGCCCGGGGCGGCCTGCTGGACGCGCTGGAATCGGACGACGTGGTGGGCAGCGCGCTGCGCGAACGCTATGTCGCCCCCGGCGGCAACGCCGACGACGAAGCCGCCGAGCGCCTGGAGGCCTCGAGGCTTCAGTTGATTACCGAAATCGACGCGCTGCGCCTGAAGCGGCAGGACATGCGCCAGACGCTGATGCAGGAACTGCGCGACGGGCGGCGTGAGGAATTCACCCGCTACGAGCAGCAGAACGAGGCGCTGCGCCGCGAAGTTGAAAAGAACGAACAGGCGGCCGCGGCCGCCCGCATGGCGGCGGAAGCCGCCGAGAAACTACTGGGGGAGACCAGCGACAAGCTGGAAGAAAAGCTTTTGGACAGCATGGCCGCCAGCCATGCCCGTGAACTGCTTCTGCGCATGACCGATTCCCACCGGCGTCCGGTGGGCCACCCGGAAGTCTACGCGCCCTCCGCGGGCGAACTGATCAGCGATCTGCGGGTTCAGATGGACACGGCAGGGTATCTCTTGACCAATGACGAGGCGGTCAATCTGGTGGCCTCGATGGTGGTGGGCGGCACGATGATCTTCTCCGGCGCGTCCGGAACCGGCAAAAGCGGCCTTGCGCGCGCGCTGGCCGCGGCGCTGGGGCTTTCCGACGAATCCAGCCGGTTTGTGCAGACCCGCTCCGCCGAGGATGCCGACATCAACCGGCTTCTGGAAAGCGCGGACGATCTGACCCTGTCCGCGGCGCTGATTGACGATGTGAACGACTGCGACGGCAACGTGCCGTGCGCCCACATCATCGGCCTGCAGGAGCGCATCAACGCCCGAAACGTGCCGGTGATCCTGATGATGACCGCGCAGGACGCCCCCGACGGCAAACCGCTGTCCGCAAGGCTTCTGAGCCGGGCGTTCCTGATCCGCCTGAGTCCCACCGCCGCCGACGCGCCCTGGAAGCCCCATTCCCGCACCATGCCGGTGCCCGGGCGCTCGCCGTCGCTGGCGGCGCTCCAGAAGATCTGCGCGCCCGGCGAAATGCCCGGCGAGGTGGAGAACCGGCTGAACGCGCTGCGCGCCGCGCTTGCGCCGCTGGGTTGGACGCTGGACCGCCACACGCTGGACCATACCTGGCGCTATTGCGCCGCCGTCACCCGCATGATGACCTGTTCGCCGCTGGAAGCGCTGGACTGGGCGCTTGCCCAGCGGGCGCTGCCGGCAATGCTGGCCGCGATGGATCTGCCCGCGCTGCGGGAGCTTCCATCCCTGCTGACCGGTCTGCCCCGCTGCAGAAAGCTGATGGATCAGCCGCTGCCTTTGCCACCCCTCTGACAACGGGAGCGAAGGTTGCGCCGGACGTATAAGGAGGGATACGCCCTCCGGGCCTCCCGCCCGGGGGTATGATTCTCGTGGGAACCCTCGCAAGAGAGACATCGACACAGGATTTCCCGCAAGGACCTCCGCGCTGAGACGTTGCTTCGGCGCGGGGGCCTTTCATATTTTGATGACGACGGAGGGATACGACGGAGGGCTCCGCCCTCCGAGCCTCCCGCCCGGGGGAATAATTCCCCCGGGACCCCTTATCAAGAGGACTTGTCGTTTCATACCAATTTGAAACATTAACGCATCGTCACGCCGAGCCTTTTCGCGCAGAACCATGTCGCTCTCCGCGTTAGCGTATCGCTGCATTTCACGCCGAAGGCGTATCCCGAAGGGTCGCCTCTCTTCGGCTTCTTGTTCTGCATCGAAAATCCTTCGGCGCTTTGGATGCATTAATATCTCGCATTGGTATCAGGTGCCCCCAAAAAGAAAAGCAAGGAAAATGTCAGAGGAAACACGCCGCAGGATTTCGGGCTCACGTAGCTTCTTCCTTCCGCATTAAAAACCCCGGCGCGTTTCGCGCCGGGTTGAGTTTTGTTTGAGACTTGAATCAGTCCGCGGTCTCTACCACCACGCGCCAGGAGGAGCCGATGC
>CALGYL010000240.1 GCA_937934775.1 uncultured Clostridia bacterium | reverse complement strand
TTATCTCCCGTCTATCCCTCCCAAATCAATCCCTTGACTTTTCATAGCTGGTCTTTATTCTGCTCGTCCAGCTTGCGCTGAACCTCCTGGATGATTGCCCGCAACTCTTCAACCGCATCATCGTCTTCAATACAATAGCGGACGCACATGATGGGTCTCCCCTTTCTACGCACTCAAACGCCATGGGCAAACACATTGAACTTGAAGGCCGAGATCGTTTGCATACTGGATGGTCATTGCTGTGCCGCCCGGCTGACCATCATAAACTGCCAGCAGCATGTCCGCATTTTCCACCAGATACCGATTGCGACGGAACATACAACTCTTGGTGTACTCGTGGCTAATTATTGTCACAATATCAGCTTCTTCAAACAGGCGATCATGGCGCGCCTTGTAATCGGCGCTCCATCGACCGGCCTGCCCGTCAAAAGGGCTGACCATCTCAAGCACGATCCAAGGGTACTTTTCCCTAAGATCAAGAACAGCCTCGGCAGCCCATGTGTCGGTCGCCATCGCGCCACCGGACAGAAAGTGCGCGTACCCTTGCCCTATCAGATTTTCGATCCTTTGATACAATTCCTTCTTGAGCGCAACGCAGGAAGGATTGTCCTCGTTATACCCAAAGGGCATCTTGGCTGGGCGGTACCCTGTGAACGCGCAGCGCTTCAGCGTCGATCTCTTCTTTACTATGTTCATCATGTTGATACCCCCTCAGCAAGCTTTGCGTTCTACGAACCATTTCCCGAGTTGATTGCCGGCTAGATCCGCGCTCCGCTCGAAGAACAGGCATTTCTCCCTTCCTTCAACAATAATCGTGTACCGATCTCCGCCGCTGCCGGCACGTACTGCTGCAGCGGGCCGTATGGAAGTCACCCTTTCGATTTCATACCGCTGCCCATCCTCCCAGACCAGCGACCGGGGCAGCATGCGCCCAATCTTATCAAACGTGGCGTCCACATCTACGTAAACCTTTGCGTCGTTCATCCGGCCCACCTCATCTCGCGAGGAAATCGCTGCGCAGGCTATCAGGCATACTGAAGTTGTATCCGCGCTGGATCATTGAATACAGCTTGAAACAGACTAGTTGCGGATGGCAGCCCAGCGCATGGCACATGCTCATATAGTCCAGGTCTTCCCCGACCATTTCGACGATCTGGGCATCTTCTATGAGAAGTTCCGCCGCAAACATATTCGCACGGTACTCCATCTTGGATCGCATGTCATAAAGCATGAAATCCCTGAGCGGCGCAACCTGTGCCGCCTTCCGGTCGTAGACCGCATGGCCCAACTCGTGTGCGGCGGCGTCCCGCTGGTCACGCTCGTTCATATTTTCGTTGAGCACGATAAACTCTTCCCGGAATTGGACCGTGTAGAATCCTTTCAGCCGCCCTATGTCGTTCCTAAAGCGAAGTTGAATCCCGCGCCCTTCGATCAGCTCAAATGGGTCGGACGTCCCATACCGGGCTTTCAATTTCGCAACATCGCTGAAAATGTGCCCTTGCACACTGATCACCCCTTCCGAATAGAATTCGGCCGAGCCTAGAGCTTCTCGTCCTCCAGATACTGTTTGGGCGAATATCGCTTGTGGGCCTTCTCTTTCGCTTCAAAATAGATCTCCGTCATGGCGCGCATGAAGTTCTCCTGATCCTCTTCCTCCAGGTCGCCGCCCGCGAACAGCGCGGCGGTTCTGTTCAGAAGAAGTTGAGCCTGGGCCTTTCCGCGAGAGCCGTACATCTCTTTGGCTGTCTCCAGGAATTCATCCTGCTTATTCGCCATTTCCAGCTGTTCGGTAGACATGAAATAATCGGTGCCGACGCCCAACGCCTTCGCCAGCTTGATGACCGTCGTAGCATTCTTAGGTTGTTTAGTACCGCTCTCATAGTACTGTATCGCGCGTGGCGTCACGCCAATCGCCTTTGCCAGATCGATCTGAGACATCTTGATTGCCAGCCGCGCTGCCTTGATCTTTTCGCCCAGTTCCATAAACTACCTCCCCGATTCGCCATCGTTCGTCTTGACAGTTGCGCTCTCGTTCGATATAATTCCGATAAACACGAAAGACAGTTCGTACACGCATCATAAGCGAAACAATCATATTTGTCAACAGGGAATCTCTAGAAATTGCCGAACAGGAGGTAAATACGCATGGACGGCCAGCGCATAATCCTGCTCAGCGACCTCAATTCATTTTTTGCGTCGGTTGAGAGAACGCTCGATCCGTCACTCACGGGCAAGGCAGTCGCGGTATGCGGATCAACCGAAACGCGGCACGGTATCGTGTTGGCGAAATCGGAGCTGGCGAAAAAGGTAGGGGTCAAGACCGGGCAGACCAACCTGGAGGCGAAGCGCGCCTGCCCAGAGCTGATCATGCTGCGGCCTCAGTACGATCAGTATCTGAAATACTCGAAACTCGTGAAGGCGATCTATCATCGTTACACCGATCAAGTAGAGCCATATGGCATGGACGAATGCTGGCTTGACGTGACTGGCAGCCAGATTATGGGAAGCGGGCTGGAGATCGCGGAGGACATTCGCAAGGCGGTCAAAGAAGAGCTGGGCCTGACGGTCTCCATCGGTGTATCGTTCAATATAATCCTGGCGAAGCTGGGCTCCGATCTCAAAAAGCCGGATGCTATCATCGTGCTGGACGAGGCCAACTGGAAGGACAGCGTATGGCCACTGTCGGTATCAGAGCTTCTCTTTGCGGGCTGGGCGACGACCAAAGAGCTGATCAAGGCCCGTATTCTTACGATCGGGAACTTGGCAGCCGCCGATCCCGAAATGCTCCGGCGGATGTTCGGCAAAGCAGGGTTGACGCTCTGGATCTTTGCCAACGGCCTGGATACCTCCCGGGTGATGCCTTCTGATTATATTTCCCCCATCAAGTCCGTTGGACACGGGATCACTTGCACGTCGGACCTTGAAAACAATGATGAGGCATGGAAGGTGATGCTTGAACTCTCACAGGATATCGGGCATAAGCTTCGCATCCATGAACTGGCCGCCAAGGGTGTGCAGATCACGGTCAAGGACAACAAGTTGGAATGGCGACAGTATCAGGCCCAAATGCCGTTGGCCACCCAGAGCCCGACGGAGATCGCACGTAAGGCGCGAGAGCTGTTCGTGGCGCGCTACCACTGGTCGATTCCGGTTCGCGCGGTTACGGTGAGGGCGATCAACCTGGTTCCGAAGAACCGACCGGAGCAACTGACCTTCTTCGATGACGCCGGCGGCCATGAGCGTCGAGCGAAGCTGGACGAGGCCATCGAAGAGATTCGTAGGCGATTCGGGAAGCGCTCGATTATCCAGGCATCCTTGATGGGCGACGTCAAGCTACCTGGACACGGTGTCCATGAAGTCATGATGCCTGGAATAATGTATCAATGAACTATACCGAACGCAGGAGGTCCCCCAAATTGGAATCGTTGCGCTGGAAAAAAATGGCCTGTCCCAACTGCGGAAAAAGAGCCTTCGATGTGTCCGAAGCCCCCGAAAACACGGTCATGAAGCTGAAATGCCCAAACTGTCACAAGCTGGTCACCGTCCCTTGCACGAAGGATTTCTTGCTGCAGGCTCGGGCTTGGGGTGGAGATGCGGAGGAGACACATATGCCAGAAAAGGGATAGCCCTATATGACAATCCAATAGGATCATACCGAGCAAAGGCATCGTACAGCGGTCCTGTGAGGCTATAAGCCTTACGGCGGTCGGTCGCAGAGGGCGACAACGTATACCCGCGTAAATGGCGGGAAGAGATTCTGCATCGAGTGACCAAATGGCCGGATGAACTTCGAGACACCCCATCGAGGGTGCATCGAGCTCATCCGGCCTTTTTTGTCCCAATTTTGTTTTGTTAAGACTTATTGAATAGGAAAATAGGCTTCCTATTTGACCGTTACCATGCCCCCAGAGCCAAGGAAAAGGAGGTGATCGACCGTAAGTACGAATGAGCGGCGTGCGGAAATCATGCGCATTCTGATCGCCAGGCGGCGCGAAACAATGCGCCAGCTGGCGGGTGAGTTGGGCGTTACCGACCGCACGATCCGCACAGACATCACCGTCCTTACGGTCGATCACCCCCTGATCACCCAGCGCGGGAACGGCGGCTGCGTGAAAGTCGCGGATTGGTACCATCCGCATCGAAACCTCCTGAGTGAGGAACAGCAGCAGGTCCTCTCCCAGCTGGTGGAGGCAGGCGATGCTCACCAGGCCAAGGTTCTGGGCGAGATGCTCGCGGAATACGGCTCCCCCCAATACCGGGACAAGTACGAATGGAGGAAATGAGATGGAATCGAGACGACCTGTCGAGGTCGAGTTCACCCGATCCGGCTGGCGGCAGTTTGCCGGCCTTCACCTTTGCCCCGGGGCGCGCTTTATCCTTGGCGTCATGCTCCGCTACGAAGTGGCCGCCTACATCTCGGCCCACGACGAGCAGGGCATCGCCCTTGACACCACCTGCCAGGAGGTCCACTACGATTCCGGCCTCTACATGCTGCTCATGAAGTGCCAGGGCGTCTGGTACATCACCGAAGTCTGGACGACGAGCGCCCCCACCGGGTTCGTCCCCGTGTACCTCTGGCAAAAGGTCAGGCGTGGTTGGCGCGACCTCCTCGCACGGGTGCTCTCCGGCTGGCGGAACGTCACAGCCTCTCTTGATCGGCATCCGGAGGTGATTCTGTGAGCGGGCGCGTCGTCACGGCGGAGTCCGTACGCAAGGGCCATCCCGACAAGTTCTGCGATGAGGTTGCCGACCGGATCCTGGACGAGCACCTGCGGATAGATCCCACGGCCCGCGTCGCCATCGAGGTGTTTGCTACCGCGAACCGGATCCTTGTGGCGGGCGAAGTCACGTCGGGCGCGCAGGTCGACTGCCAGAAGATCGTCTGGGAGGTCATACGGGATATCGGGTACGGCAAGGCGGATCTGGGCACCGGACATCCCGGTGCACCCGGAGTGGAAGTGAGCGTTCACCGTCAGTCGCCCGACATCGCGCAGGCTGTCGGGGCTGAGGAACACCTGGGCGCCGGCGACCAAGGGATCATGGTGGGCTACGCCACGGATGAGACCCCCGAGTTCCTGCCGCTTCCCGTCGTGCTGGCTCACAGGCTGTGCCGGGAGCTGGACAGGCTCCGGCCAGAAGTCCCGTGGCTTTGCCCGGATGGCAAGGCCCAGGTGGCCGTGTCCTATGAAAACGGCCGGCCCAGGTGGGTTTCAACGGTGGTCGTCTCTACGCAGCACAGGGAGAATGCATGCCCCGAATGCTTGCGGCGGGAGATCGAGGAACATGTCATTCGCCACGCAATCCCCGGCTGCCTTCTCGCGGAAGAGACACGCTTCCTTATCAACCCCTCCGGCCGGTTCACCATAGGCGGTCCGGTGGCGGATACGGGACTCACCGGGCGCAAATTGGCGGTGGACCTCTACGGCCCCATCGCCCGCATCGGCAGCGGCGCATTGTCTGGCAAGGACCCCACCAAGGTGGACCGCTCCGGCGCGTACATGGCGCGGTATGTTGCAAAGAACATCGTCGCTGCTCTGCTGGCCCGCCGGTGCGAGGTTCAAATCGCCTATGCCATCGGGCGGGAAGATCCGGTCGGAATCCTGGTGGACGCCTTCGGCACTGCCATCATACCCGAGGACGCGCTCGCGGAAGCCGTTCAGAAGATGTTCGACCTGCGCACGTCCGCGATCATCCGCCAGCTGGACCTGCTTAGGCCGATCTACGGGCCGCTGGCCGCCTACGGGCACTTCGGCCGGCCAGAGTTGGACCTGCCATGGAAGCGCGCCGATAGGACGGAGGAATTGTTCCGCGTGCTGCTTCGTCTGGGGTTCGGGGTGTAGCCCCATGCGGCGCCGGATCCGCGCACCCACCTAATCTCCTGATTTCCTTCCCAAACTTAAGAAAGCGAGGACCCCCTATGTCAAAAATGAAAGTGGCGCTGGACGTCGTGCAGGACCTGCGAAACCTTGCCGACAGCCTGGAGGCGCTGGCGGGCGCTGCGCTGGGTGAACCGCCCACGGAGGCAACCCCGGTGGAACAGCAGGAGCCGAACGCCTCCGAGCCACCCAAGCCGACCCTGGTGGAACTGCGCGCCTTCGTCGCCGAAAAGTCCACTCCGGAGAACCGGCCCCGGATCAAGGCCATCCTGGAGAAATACGGCGTCAAGAAGCTGACCGAGCTCCCCGAAAACCAGTACCCCGCGCTGCTGCGCGAGGTGGAGGCGCTGTGAGCGAGCTTTCCCATGCCGCCCATGCCCATGCCCTTTTGAACGCCTCCAGCTCCCACCGCTGGCTGGCTTGTCCGCCGTCGGTAAAGCTCTCGGAGCAGTTTGCCAATTCCCCGTCCCAGTACGCGGAGGAGGGCACCTACCTTCATGAGCTATGCGAGCTGAAGCTGCACCGCTACCTGGGAGACATACCGCCCGCAGCCGTGGACGAGCTTTACATCCAGCGCAAGGACAGCGAGTTTTACACCGACGAAGCAGAAAGCGTCACCGACGAATACGTGGCCTTCTGCATTGAAACCATCGAGGCTGTGCGCTCTGGATGCCCTGATCCACTGATCCTGGTGGAGCACCGGCTGGACTATTCCGAGTATGTGCCCGGCGGATTCGGTACCGGCGACCTCGTCATCGTGGCGGATGGTGTGCTGGAGATCATCGACTTCAAAGGCGGCCGAGGCGTTCGGGTGGACGCCGATCATAATAGCCAACTCATGCTGTACGCGCTCGGCGCGCTCATGGAATTCGACGCGCTGTATGACATCCGCTCCGTCCGTATGACCATCGTGCAGCCCAGGCTGGGCGGCGTCTCCACTTATGAAACCACGCCTGGGGCATTGATCCACTGGGCGGAGGCTGAGGTGCGACCCAGGGCGCTCCTGGCCTACGAGGGCAAGGGGGCGTTCTGCGCCGGCGAGCATTGCCGGTTCTGCCGCGCCCGCCACACTTGCAAGGCCCGAAGCGAGTACCACATGCGGCTGACTGATCAGGACTTCAAGGCCCCGGACCTCCTGACCGACGAAGAGGTCGCCGACATCTTGCCCATAGCCGAGAGCCTCAACAATTGGGTTCAAGACCTTCTGGCTTACGCTACGCAGCAGGCGCTCGAAGGCAAGGTCTGGCCGGGGTACAAGCTGGTGTCTGGGCGCTCGGTGCGAAAGTATGCCAGCGAGGCAGAAGTCATCCGCGCAGCCGCCGAAGCTGGTTTCACCGTCATTTACAAAACAAGCTTGCTGGACGTCGGCGAACTGGAAAAGCGCATGGGTCGGAAGGCGTTCCAGCAAGTGCTTGGCAGGTTCGTCGTGAAGCCACCCGGCGTGCCGACCCTCGTCCCCGAATCCGATTCCCGAAAGCCGTACTCGGATGCGGCGACCGATTTTTCTACTTGAGGAGGAAAAATGCTATGTCCACCAAGGTTATCACCGGCAAAGCCCGCGCCTCGTTCGTCCATGTGTTTGAGCCCCAATCCATTAACGGCTCCGAGCCCAAGTATTCCTGTTCGATCATCATCCCTAAATCCGACACCCAGACGATTCTCGCGATCCAGGCGGCGATCGAGCAGGCCAAACAAGAGGGCGCCGCCAAGTTTGGGGGAAAGATCCCCCCGAACCTGAAGCTCCCGTTGCGGGATGGCGATATCGACCGGTCGGACGATCCGGCTTACGCGGACAGCTACTTCGTCAACGCCAACAGCAAGGAGAAGCCCGGCGTAGTCGACCACAAGCGTCTGCCAGTCACCGATCCGCTGGAGTTGTACTCCGGCTGCTATGTGCGGGCGTCCATCAACTTCTACCCCTTTAACACCAACGGCAACCGTGGCATCGCCGCGGGTCTGGGGAACATTCAGAAGTGGGCGGACGGCGAGCTGCTCAACGGCCGCGCCCGCGCCGAGGACGAGTTCGGCGCGCTGGATGCGGAGGAAGATGAAGACTTCCTGGACTGATCCCGAACCTTCCAGCAATCCGCTCGATACTCCCGCTTGGTAACAGGCCGGTAAAACGTCGCGCCGTATGTCAGGGAAGCCTGGCATGCGGCGCTTTGAGGTGGTGATCGATCTGCAAGACATATTGGGCATTGACATCGAGACGTTTTCCTCCGCGCCGCTCCCCAAATGCGGCGTGTACCGGTACGCTGATGCACCGGACTTTGAGATCCTTCTGTTATCCTACACCTTCGGGGACGGGTCAATTCAAACTGTAGACCTGTCCTGGGGCGAAAAGTTGCCAACCGATGTGCTCCATGCGCTGACTGACCCCGACATCATCAAGGTCGCCTACAACGCACAGTTTGAGCGGGTGTGCCTCTCGAAGTATATCGGCCAATGGCTGGATCCGGTGCAGTGGCGGTGTACGGCGGTCATGGCGTCCTTCCTGACGTTGCCCGCCCGATTGGGGGACGCGGCGCGGGTACTAGGCCTGTCCCAGCAGAAGATGGATGATGGCAAAGACCTGATCCGCTACTTCTCCATGCCTTGCAAGCCGACGAAAGCCAACGGTGGCAGGATGCGAAATCTCCCCACCCACGCACCCGACAAATGGGCAGTCTACAAGGCCTACAACGCTCAGGACGTGGAGACGGAGCGCGCGCTCAGAAAAGCGCTGGAAAAGTATCCGCTTCCGGAGAATGAATGGGCGCTGTACGCGCTGGATCAACAGATCAACGACCGGGGCGTCCGGGTGGATCGGCTGCTGGTGAAACAGGCGATGGCGGTCGATCAGGTGTTTTCGGAGCAGGCGTTCCAGCGAGCGCGTTATCTGACTGGCCTTCAAAACCCAGGCAGTGTGGCCCAGCTCAAGGCCTGGCTGGCCAGCCAGGACATGCCCATGGAGAGCCTGTCGAAAAAACTGGTGCAGGAGAAGGCCAGGGACGCCGAGGGCATCGTGGGTGAGCTTCTGAACCTGCGGCTGGAACTGTCGAAGACCAGCGTGAAGAAGTACGAAGCCATGGCGCGAACGGTGTGTCGGGACGGGCGGCTCCATGGCCTTCTGCAGTTCGGCGGCGCATCCCGCACGTTCCGCTGGGCCGGAAGATTGGTTCAGGTTCAGAACCTGCCCCAGAACCACCTGCCGGATCTGGCGCTCGCCCGCGAAGTGGTGAAGACGGGCGAAGCGGAACAACTGGAGCTGTTGTTTGGCTCCATTCCCAGTACGCTCTCGGAACTCATCCGAACCGCGCTGATCCCCAAGGAAGGCTGTCGGTTCATCGTAGCGGACTTCAGCGCGATCGAGGCGAGAGTCCTGGCATGGCTGGCCAGGGAGGAATGGGTCCTGGAGGAGTTTCGGGGCCGGGGGAAGATATACGAGGCGACCGCCGCCCGCATGTTCCACATCCCGGCGGAAACCATCGTGAAGGGCCACAAGAACTACGCCTTCCGGCAGAAGGGGAAGCAAGCAGTTTTATCATGCGGCTATGGCGGCGGAGTCGGCGCGCTGAAGGCGATGGGCGCAAAGATGCCCGATGAGGAGATGCAACCGCTGGTGGACGCCTGGCGCAGCGCCAATCGGCAGATCGTCCGGTTCTGGAACGCGCTGGACGCAGCGGCCCATCGGGTCGTGGAAGAACGAGCCATAGTGCGCGTCGGCAGGGTGGCGCTGTTCTCGCAGGATGAAAAGATGTTCATTCAGCTTCCCTCGGGGAGGCGGCTCGCCTATCTCTCTCCGCGACTCGTGGACAACCGGTTCGGGAGTAGGGGCCTCGGCTACCTGGGCTCTGGCGCAAATGGTCGGCTTGAAGTGCAGGAGACCTTCGGTGGCAAGCTGGCGGAAAATATTACCCAGGCGGTGGCCCGTGACCTGCTCGCCCGCGCCCTGACTAACCTTGAGGCGACGGGTTACCCCATCGTGTTCCATGTGCACGACGAAGCAGTCCTCGAGGTTCCCACCGGCATAGGCTCGGTGGAGGAGGCCTGCGCCATCATGAGCCAGGTGCCAGGATGGGCGGACGGCCTGCCCCTCCGGGCAGACGGGTACGAGTGCGGGTTTTACAAAAAGGATTAAGCATCGGGCTTCGCCGAAGCTTTTATTGCGAAGGAGGTACACCGTGCAGGTTACCCATGACAAAAAACTGCTGATCGCCTTCGGCCGGAGCCGACGCACCGCGACCTGGCAGAACAAGGAGATCCTCTGGAGTGAGTTTCTGGATAAGCTCGCTGCCACCACACGAACCCGGGAGACGGTGGCGGAGTACGCTGCACTGTCCAAATCCGATCGTGACGATGTCAAAGACGTCGGCGGCTTCGTCGGCGGGTATCTCAAGAACGGAAAACGCAACAACTCATCGGTGGTTAACCGCTGCCTTCTGTGCTTGGACATCGACTACGTGGACGAGGGCCTCTACGACGACCTGGACATGACCTTCATCAACGCTTACGCTCTATACTCCACCCACAGCCACACGCCGGAGAAGATGCGGCTCCGGCTCATCATTCCGCTGACTCGGACGGTAACCCCGGACGAGTACGCGGCCGTCGCCCGTCGGGTGGCCGACGATCTGACGCTGTCCCGGTTCGACCCCACAACCTTCGAACCCTCGCGCCTGATGTACTGGCCAAGCACGCCGGACGACGGTGAGTACATCTTCCGTTTCGCCGATGAGCCGTTCCTGGACCCTGACGCGGTGCTTGCTACCTACGCCGATTGGCGGGACGCCTCGCTCTGGCCGACCACCCGGCCGCTGGAGGAGCGCGTGCGCACAAGCGCGGGCAAACAGGAAGACCCGCTTGTGAAGGGCGGCATCATCGGCGCGTTCTGTCGGGCACACTCCATCACCGACGTGCTGGAAACCATCCTCTCCGACCGGTATACGCCTACCGCTTTTGATGATCGGCAGGCGGCCTCCGCCCGATACACTTTCATCGGCGGCAGCACCACCGGCGGCATGGTGGTTTATGAAGACAAATATGCATACTCCCACCATGCGACCGACCCGGCCGGCGGTCAGCTGTGTAACGCATTTGACCTCGTGCGCCTGCATCTGTTCACGCCGGGTAGCGAGGAAATTCCGACCGACCAGGCTAGCCGCCAGGCGATGCGGGAGTACGCTGCGGGCGACGAAGCGACGAAGCGCCAACTGGTAAAAGAACGTCTCCAGCAGGCGGAAGAAGAATTTGCAGACACAGAAGAGGCGGACTGGCAACAGAGTCTGGAGCTCGACAAGGCCGGGAGCGTCAAGGACACTCTTGACAACCTTGTCCTGATTCTGAAGCACGACCCAAAGCTGAAGGGTGTCGCCTTCAACCGCCACCGGGATGGCATTGACGCCAAGGAACCATTGCCCTGGGCACAGATCAAGGCGGGCTGGAACGATTCGGACAACGCCGCAATCAAGGTGTACCTTAGCGGCGCTTACAGGCTGTACTCACCCACCAAGACCAAGGACGCCGTGCTGGCGGTCGCAGCCTCCCGCTCGTACCACCCCATCGAAAAATATCTGGACGGCCTGCCGGTCTGGGACGGACATCCCCGTGTGGACGCGCTGCTTAAAGACTACTTCGGCGCGGCCGACAACGGCTACACCCGCGCCGTGATGCGCAAGACGCTGGTGGCGGCGGTGGCGCGTATCTACCGACCGGGCACAAAATTCGATAGCGTGCTGATCTTGAACGGCCCCCAGGGGATCGGCAAGAGTACCTTCTTCTCCAAACTGGCCAGCGACTGGTTCTCGGACAGCCTGACGCTGACCGAGATGCGGGACAAGACGGGTGCAGAGAAGCTGCAGGGTTTCTGGCTTCTGGAACTGGGCGAACTAGCCGGGATGCGCAAGGCGGACGTGGAGACGGTGAAATCCTTCATCAGCCGGGTGGACGATAAATACCGCGCCAGCTACGGGTTCAGCGTGGAGAACCACCCGCGCCAGTGCGTGATCGTGGGCAGCACCAACTCGGAGACGGGCTTTCTCCGGGACATCACCGGCAACCGCCGCTTCTGGCCGGTGAGCGTCAGTGGCGAAAGCGGGAAGAAGCCCTGGTCGCTTTCACAGGACGAAGTGGACCAGATCTGGGCGGAGGCGCTTAGCCTGTACCGGAAGGGCGAGCGGCTATACCTGGAAGGCGAGGACGCGCAGGCAGCGCAGGACAGCCAGCGGGACGCGCTGGAAACAGATGAGCGTGAGGGGCTGGTGCACACATATCTGGAGCGGCTGCTGCCGGAACAGTGGGACAAGATGGACCTGTACGAGCGCCGTAATTTCTTATGCGGCAGCGAGTTCGGCGGCACGGCGCGCGTCGGCACGGTAAAGCGGAAGCGCGTGTGCAACATGGAGATCTGGTGCGAGTGCCTGGGAAAAGATGCGGCGGCGATCAAGAAATCCGACTCCTTTGAAATCGCGGCCATTCTCCGCAGGCTGGGCGGGTGGGAAAAACCAATAATCGGGCCAGAGCGCCAGCCCTTCCTGATCTATGGACAACAGCGGGCATATGTTCGCCATGCGGACAGACAAGACGGACAACCGTGACGAACGTTCGGATGCTTGTCCTTATCCTAATATAATAAGAAAGGAAAATCAAGCCTGACAAGTAGACAAGAATTCCCTATTGAGATATGTATCCTGAAAAGAGAGGAAGGGCTGGGTGGGTGTACGTATAAACGCGTACACGCGTATAAGAAAACATTGTCAGTATTGTCATCTTGTCACACAGAAAACGGAAGGCAAACCCGCTTCTATCAAAGGCAGAAGGGATGGAATGTATGAGCTTTTACGAATGGATGCTCGCCCGACACGCGCACGATACGCGGGGAAGGACACGCCCAGAGGGGATCTGGCGGCTGATATGAAGCACGCCGGTGATTTTCCGGATACCTGCAATCGGACGGTCATCCTGAACTATCTGGATGGCAAATTCGCCTGTGACGCGGCAGTTAAAGTGTTCAAGCGCGCTTTCTGAGATTACCGGCGGGCGGTTTTCCAGTAAAACGGAGAAAGGCCAGGATAACCCCGGCGCCTGCAAGCTGTGCTGTTAGGGCATGGCGTGCTACCCCCGGGGTTATCCGCGCCTACGGCATAAACGCTATTCGGAGGTGATGGAACTTGGGGGATGCCCTTTTGAATGACAACGCGCTTCACCCGTATCAGGCATTTTGCGTGGGCTTCATTGAAAGCCATCCAGCTTGCGGGATCTTTCTTGATATGGGTTTGGGGAAGACTGCCATCGCGCTGACAGCCATTGCTCACCTGCTGTGGGATAGCTACGAGGTCAGCCGCGTGCTGATCATCGCGCCGCTACGGGTGGCTCGGGACACCTGGCTCGCGGAACTGGCCAAGTGGGAACATCTGAAAAACCTCCGGCTGGAGCGGATCCTTGGTACACCTAAGCAGCGGATTGCCGCGCTGTCCCGGAAAGCCGAACTGTACGTCATCAACCGCGAGAACGTGGAATGGCTGGTGAAGCATTTCGCCGGGCGTAGGCTCCCCTTCGATATGTTGGTGATAGACGAACTCAGCTCCTTCAAGAACAGCCGGGCGAAGCGATTCCTGGCGCTGAAGAAGGTGATCGGGCAGTTCAGTCGGGTGGTCGGATTGACCGGCACCCCTGCTCCCAACGGTATGGAGGACCTTTGGCCACAAATCTTCCTGCTGGACCGGGGCAAGCGTCTGGGGCGGACAATGCATACCTACCTCGATCTGTTCTTCACAACACCGAACAGCTGGCTGCCCTACAAGCGTGAGCTGAAGCCCGGAGCGGAGGAGGACATCTACCGGCGCCTTTCGGATATCTGCGTTTCAATGCGGGCGGCGGACCACCTGAACATGCCCAATCGTGTGGACAACATCGTGGAGCTGTCGCTTCCGCCCCGGGAAGAAAAGCTTTACAAGCAGATGGAGCGGGACATGCTGCTCCCCTATGCGGACGGCAATGTGCTGGCGCTGAACGCCGCGACGCTGGCGGGGAAGCTCCTCCAGCTTTCGAATGGCGCGGTGTACGACGAGCATCACAACATCCGGGTGATCCATGACCGGAAGCTGGAGGCGCTGGAAGACCTGATTGAGGCGGCCAACGGAAAACCCGTGCTGGTGATGTACGCCTACAAGCATGACCTGGCCAGGATTCAGGAGCGGTTCGTGAAGTGGGGGCCGGATGTGCCGGGTGGCGTTCGCGAGCTGAGGACGGCTCAGGACATGGAGGACTGGAACGCGGGGCACATACCTATCGCGGCGACCCACCCCGCCGCCACCGGTCACGGGCTCAACCTCCAGCATGGCGGGTCCACCATCGTGTGGTTCGGCCTCAACTGGAGCCTGGAACTTTATGAGCAGGCGAACGCCCGGCTCTGGCGGCAGGGGCAGCGAGAGATAGTGGTGATCCACCATCTGGTGGTCAAGGGCACGATGGACGAGCAGGTGATGCGGGCGCTCAAAGACAAAGCTACCGGCCAGGACGCGCTGCTGGCCGCGGTCAAGGCACGAGTTGGCAGCTTACGACGAGAACAGTAGATTAAGTCGCTTGCATTCCAGTGGACGATATGGTAGAATCCGAATAGAATAGTATCAGGAGGCTGATAGGTATGAGCGAGTCAAGGGTTCCGAGCGTGCTGACGGTGAAGCCGTCCACGGCGATCCGCGCGGACTATAAAAAATTCTCAGAGCTATGCCACCAGACGGATGACCCGATCCTGATCACCAATAATGGCGAAAACGATCTGATCGTCATGAGCCATGAGGCGTTTTGCCGCCGAGAAGCGTGGTATCGTCTGCAGATGAAGCTGGCGGTCGCAGATCGGCAGATGGCTGAAGGCAACTTTTCAGATCATGAAGCTGTGATGAAGCGGCTCCGGGAACGCATCCGCCATGAGTAAATACCGGATTCGCTATGCCCAGCAGGCTGTGGATGACATGGACGCGATATTCGACTACATCGTACTGGAAAACCAAGATGCGGCGCTGAAGATGCTGTCCGAATTTGAGAAGAGCATTGATCGCTTGGCGGAAGCGCCCTACATCGGCGCAGCGATCCGAACGGACGAACCGATGATGATCGCGCCAGGTTACCGATACCTGGTGGTTTCGCCCTACCTGATCTTCTATCGTGTAGTGGACGCTGAGGTTCGGATCGGCCGCGTTCTACACAGCCGACAGGATTGGTTGCAGCTGTTGTTCGGGCCAAGGTGATCAGAAGAAGGTACATTTGACCGGTGCGTCGCAAGCGCGCCGGTTTTTTGTTGGAGGAATAAGATGCTGGAGCGTGACCTGATTGCCGCGATCAAGCGGTATCTCACGTCGCTGGGGGGCGACGTTTTTTATTTCAAGGAACACGGTGGGCCGTATGGTACCAGCGGCATGCCCGACATCATCGCGTGCTACAAAGGCCGTTTTCTGGGGCTGGAGGCCAAGCTGCCCGGCGGGCGGCTGACCGAACTCCAGAAGCGGGCGATCGAGAAGATCAACCGCGCGGGAGGCATCGCCCGCCGTGTGGAGAGCGTGGAGGATGTGAAAGCCATCATCGCCCAGGCGGACGAAGAACAAAGGGGGACCTGACCATGGAAAAAGAACTGAAAATGTTGACCATCGACCCGGAGTTCCGGGACCTGATTCCCCCACTCACGGACGAGGAACGGGGGTTGCTGGAAGCCAGCATCCTGAAGGAGGGCTGCGAGACGCCGCTCGTCATCTGGAACGGCGCAATCGTGGACGGACACAACCGCTACGAGATCTGCCAAAAGCACAACGTTCCCTTTGCGGTCATGGAGAAGGCGTTTGCCGACCGTAGGGAAGCGCTGCTCTGGATCATCACGAATCAGCTGGGTCGGCGAAACCTAAACTCGTTCCAGCGCGGGGAACTGGTGATGAAATTTGAGCCGCTGCTGAAGGCTCAGGCGAGGGAGCGGCAGGTGACTTCAACCGGAGGAACCGCGCCCCAGCTTCGCCAGAATTCTGGTGAAGCTGAAAAGCCACATCCAACAACGGATCGTGAACTGGGCAAACTGGCCGGCGTCTCTCATGATACCATCCACAAGGTCAAGAAGCTGTCGGTGGCTGCGGATGACGAAATCAAGCACAAGCTCCGCCGTGGCGAAATGTCCGTCAACAGGGCGTACACCGAGCTGATGCACAGGGAACACGCGGAGGAGACCCGGACCTGTACCCGTTGCAAACAGGAGAAGCCCGTGGCGGAGTTCCGTGTTCCCTCCAAGCATCACGACTTTTCCCTCGTGTGCAAGACCTGCGAGAAAGAAATCCCCGGGATGTCCGGGCATGCCGCCAACAACGGCCAGCAGACCGCCGATGCCCCCGAGCAGACTGTAGAACCAATCTCGTCGCAGCCGGTCTCCTCCATCGGTATGCACAAAGGGCACCCCATACACGTCGCTGCGCCGCTGCCCGACCGCCCGGACATGTTCCCGAACGTGTCGGACCACATGCGCTTCATTGTAGGGTGTTATCTCGCCAACACCCGGAACGCCATCAGGCTTTATACGCCCGGCATGGCGTCCCCCGACAACAACGAAACCCTCCGTGGGATCCTGGAATCCGCGAGCGGCGCCGTGGAGGCATTCGACGAATACGTAAGGGAGATGCTCGATCATGAGTAAGAGAAACAGGAAGATCCGCCGCGCCGGAATGATGAATGTAAACCCGCAGACCCCGAAGACCTCCGCCGTGAGAATGTGCAACGAAGCCTGCGGCTATGAGTTTCGGCAGCTGTTAAGTACCATGCTGGAGACGGATACCAGTTATCAGCGTCCCATCGACACCGCGCGCGTGGAGCGGATCGCGGAAAACTTCGACCCCCGCGTCGTCAACACCCTCAAGGTGTCCAATCGTGACGGGCACTTATATGTGTTCGACGGGGCGCACACGTTGATGGCGCTCAAGCGCATCCACGGCGACTCGCCATTCCCCGTAGACTGCAAAGTATTCCGTGGCCTGACCTACGAGGACGAGGCCTACCTGTTCGCGCTTCAGACTGGAGAATCGAAAGACGTGGCGTTCGGAGTCCGTCTGCGCGCCATGTTGGTCTCCAGGAGTCCGGAGGCGGAGGAATTCCGCACCAACACTGAAAGCGTAGGGTTGGCCCTAACGGACAGGTCGGGCAGCGCGGCGAAGAATACCATCGCAGCACTTGCAAAAGCGTATAAGCTGTACAAGGACCGCGGCCCGGAGGAATACGAGCGGATCCTCCGGCTGATTGCAGACACCTGGGGCGGCGCGGCATGGAGCCTGACCAGCTACGTGCTGGGCGGCGTCAGCGTTTTATTCCGGGAATACGGCGAAGGGCTCAACCGCGAGCGGTTTATAAAGCGCCTACATGGCGCGAACTATGAGGATCTGCGGGACGAAGCGCGCAGGCAGCAGCGCTCATCGTCAGACATCGCTCACGCACTGGCGCTGGTCAAGATGTACAACCGCGGCGGCGGGCGCGGCACGGTCGATCCGCGCCTTCTGACGATGCAGGATTGAGGTGAGCGGCGTGACCACGCATGCCACTCGGCTTATGATGAATACATGTGAGGTACGAGATGAATATCGTATGGCAATACCTGGACAAGCGGTCGGCCGCCATCAGCGCCCTGAAAGACTTCGACAGCATGGCCTATATCACCGAGCATACCGGTGAGGATATCGCGCTCCTGCAGGAGCGGATGGTTGTGCCCAGGACTTCCATGCTGACAGGGATGCCGTCGGCACACAATCCAACTGCGGGGGAGAACAGACTGGCCGCCGGGATTGACGAGATCGACGTTCTCAAGGAACGATACCGTCAGGCGCTGGAATACATGGAGTGGTTTAAGCCAGCATGGGAAACGTTGTCGGAAGACGAAAGGTTTATCCTGAAGGAGTTCTACTTCGGCGACGACCAGAAACAGATCGACGCGGTCTACAACATCTGCGACCGGTTCAGCGTCGAACGCTCCTCCGCGTACAACAAGAAGAACCGCGCGCTTCAGCACCTCACCCTACTCCTGTTTGGCAAATGAGTAATATCGCGGACGATTTTCTCTGATCCCCACGCTATAATGGTATCATCGAATCAGATGCTGATAAGCCTTCGCGGGGAGCAATCCCGCGAGGGCTTTTCTTTTGCCCGGGAAGGTGAGCCAATGCCTTTCAGACCCAAGCGCCCCTGTTCCTACCCAGGATGCCCGCTTCTGACGGCCGGCCGTTACTGTGCGGAACATCAGAAACGTACCGACCAGCAGTATGACAGGTACGGCAGGAACCCGGCGGCAAAGAGACGCTACGGCCGTTTGTGGCGGGGAGTCCGCAGCCGCTTCCTCGCGTCGCACCCGCTCTGCGAGGAGTGCCGGAAGTGCGGCCTGACAAAGCCGGCTGTGGAGGTTCACCACATCCTGCCGCTCTCCCGCGGCGGTACGCACGCCGAGGAAAATCTCATGTCGCTCTGTAAGCCATGCCACTCGGCGATCTCCGCGAAGGACGGCGACCGCTGGGGTGCCCGGTAGGGGGGATCTGATCTCTGTGCCTATCTCAGGGGGAACCGGGCAAGGCCTCTCGCGTGGATTTTCGCGAAATCAAAAACCGTTTTCAAACAGCGAGGAGGCGACGTCCGTGCCAAGAGGCGGCGCAAGACCTGGCGCGGGCAGACCCAAGAAGCCCCTTGGGGACAAGATCATCGAGGGCAACCCCGGCAAGCGCGAAATTACGAAACTCAAATTCGTCGACGATCATCATGCACAGAATTCAAACTTCGGGATTTCAAAGAAATCAACAATTCAAACGATGCCGTCCTACCTTGACATTGCGGCCAAGGAGGGGGGAGACGTTTTGCCGCATGCGAGCGCGATTTACATGATGCTCGCCGACTGGGTCGCCGCGGCAGGGTGCACGGAATTCGTCGCGCCAAACCTCGTGGAGGACTTCGCGTTCCTGCGCAGGGCGTACCTCGAGTGCGAGTACATGAACCGGAAGCTCGGGCGTATCGCGGCGGGCAAGCGTAGCCCGTATGTGAATATGGCGCTCGACTACCAGAAGGCGATGATGGCGGTCTACAACCAGATCTGGCTGATCGTCTCGCAAAACTGTGAATCGAAGTACGAAGGCAAAAACGAGTTCCTCGAAATGCTGCGAAACAGGGGGTTTTAACGGATGGAATCTACGTCGCGATTTGAACATGTGAATATCGACCGCCTCGTCCCCTACGCGAGGAACGCCCGCACCCACAGCAAGGAGCAGATTCTCCAACTGCGTGCTTCGCTCCGCGAGTTCGGGTTCGTGAACCCCGTCATCGTGGACAAGGATTATAACATCATCGCGGGTCACGGGCGCGTGGCGGCGGCGAAACTTGAAGGGCTGACGGAGGTGCCCTGCGTGTTCGCGGAGCATCTGACGGACGCCCAGAAACGGGCTTATATTTTAGCCGACAACAGGCTCGCACTGAGCGCGGGCTGGGACGAAGAACTGCTAGCCCTGGAGTTCGGGGAGCTGAAAGACCTCGGCTTCGACCTCGAACTGACCGGCTTCGACGCCAAGGAGATCGAAAAGCTGTTCACCAGCGACGGTAGCGACGTTGAAGATGACGACTTCGACCTGACGGCCGCGCTGGAAGAGGCGGCTTTTGTTTTGCCTGGAGACATCTGGACACTAGGCAGACACCGCCTGATCTGCGGCGACGCGACTGACGCTGACACGGTCAAGAGACTGATGGCCGGTCGCAAGGCGAACCTTGTGCTGACCGACCCGCCGTACAACGTGGCGTTTGAGTCTGCGAGTGGACTGAAGATCAAGAACGACAGCATGAAAGCGGAGCAGTTCTACGAGTTCCTGCTCTCCGCGTTCCGTAACCTCGCGGACAACCTCGAATCGGGCGGCTCGGCGTACATTTTCCACGCCGATACCGAGGGTGAGAACTTCCGCAGGGCGTTCCGCGAGGCGGGATTCCATCTCAGCGGCACCTGCATCTGGGTCAAGGACAGCTTTGTGATGGGTCGCTCGCCCTACCAG
>CALGYL010000239.1 GCA_937934775.1 uncultured Clostridia bacterium | reverse complement strand
CAACTCTACTATATCAAAAAAACTCCCTCATGGGGAGCTTTTTTGACAGTCTGGGCAACGGAAAAGCCGCAAGTGCGGCTTTTCCGTTGCGTTTTATGCAGGCCCGGCCGTGAACCTTGGGTTCCGCAAGACCTGCCACGTTTCCATCGCAGCGAAAAGATGCAAAGCAGCTTTTCGCTGCAATCATGCAAGGGGTGTTTTCATGGCTTCACTGCAGCGAGATTTCACGCGCGGCGACATCCGGGGCCATCTGATCCGGTTCGGGGCGCCGTTTCTATTGTCCAACTTCCTGCAGGCGCTCTACAACGTGGGCGACATGTGGGTGGTGGGCAACTTTGCCGGGGTGGAATCCCAGGCGGGCGTCAACGTGGGCGGTACGGTGACCAACGTGGTGGTGATGATGGTATCGGGCCTGACCATCGGGGGCACGGTGCTGGTGGGCCAGTATTTCGGCGCGAAGCGGGAAAAGGACGTCTCCCAGACCATCGGCACGCTTTTAAGCGTACTGGCGCTGGCGGCGGTTGTCTTGACGGCGGTCGCCATCCTCTTTGCCGATCCGATCCTCCGCCTGGTGCAGACGCCCGCGGAGGCGTTCGGCGAAACCCGGGCGTACATGAACATCTGCATGTTGGGCAACATTTTCGTGTTCGGCTACAACGCGGTCTCCGCGGTGCAGCGGGGCCTGGGTGACGCAAAGCGTCCGCTGATCTTTGTGGCCATCGCCTGCGCGGTCAACGTAGGGCTGGACCTCTTGCTGGTCAAGGGCTTTTCGATGGGCGCGGCGGGCGCGGCCTGGGCCACCATCGCATCCCAGGGGCTGAGCCTTTTATTGGCGATGCGCTACCTGTCCCGCAGCAGGTTCCTGTTCGACTTCAAATGGCAGAGCTTCAAAATCCACCCGGAAAAGCTGAGGCTGATCTTCAAAATCGGCCTGCCCGGCTCCGGACAGGCGCTGGTGGTCAGCCTGTCGTTCCTACTGATGACCGCGCTGGCCAACGGCTTTGGCCAATACGCGTCGGCGGCGGCGGGCGTAGCGGGCAAGCTCAACAGCTTCGCAATCCTTCCGGTGCTTGCCATCCAGCAGTCGATCTCCGCCATCGCCGCGCAGAACATCGGCGCGGGACATAACGACCGGGCGCTCTCGGCGCTCAAGGACGGCATTCTGTTTTCCCTGCTTCTGGGCGCGGCGGTGTTTGTCAGCGTACAAATCTTCCCAAGGGAACTGGTGGCGCTGTTCACCCGGGAAGCGCGCGTGGTGGAATACGGCGCGGCCTATCTCAGGACCTTCAGCTTTGATTATCTCTTGGTGCCATTCGTATTCTCCTTCGGCGGGCTGATCATCGCCTCCGGAAACACCATGTTCTCGCTGATACTGGCGGTTCTGTCCTCCATCGTGCTGCGCGTTCCGGCGGCGATCCTCCTGTCCCGGGTGATGGGCCTTCCCGGTGTGGGCCTGGGCGCGCCGATCGCCACCTTCGGTTCCAGCTTCGTCGGGCTCTGGTTTGTGCTTTCCGGGCGCTGGAAGAAGAGCCGCACGGGCATCCGCGCCGCCGAGGCGGTGGAAATAAACGAGGCGGCGGGGTTTTTACCCGGCGAAGAAGGCGTCCTCGAACCGGGAACGGAAACCGCCGAACCAGAAGCTTCATCAAAGTGAAGGATTTCCGTCTGTTAAAATTCATTTCATTGTTGAATCCCGCGGATTTCCGGCAGGAATCCGCGGGATTTTCATAGAATGAATATTGTCGCGCTGCATAATCCGTGCAGTAAACTTGTCAAATGCGTTGAAAGAAGGTTAACACACATGTCCCTGACGCTGTCCAAGCGCTGTTTGAACATTGCTCCGTCGGTTACGCTGGGCATTGACGCGCGCGCCAAGGCGCTGATCGCCGCCGGTGAAAACGTGATCGGCTTTGCCGCGGGCGAACCCGACTGTGATACGCCCGAATACATCCGCGACGCCGCCAAGTACGCGCTGGATCACGGCATGACCCGTTATACGCCGGTGGCCGGCACGATCAAGCTGCGGGAGGCCATCGCGAAAAAACTGAAGGACGACAACGGTCTGGACTATAAACCGGCCGAGATCATCGTCTCGAACGGTGCAAAGCAGTCCCTGTTCACCGCGCTGGCCGCGATTCTGGATCCGGGCGACGAGGTGCTTCTGCCGTCCCCCTGCTGGGTCAGCTACCCCGAGATGGTGCGGATGAACGACGGCGTATGCGTCATGGTGCCCGGCAAGGAGGAGGACGACTTTCTGGTCGACGCCGACCAGCTTTCTAAGTTCGTCACGCCCCGCACCAAGGCGCTGATCCTGAACTCCCCCAACAACCCCAACGGCTGTGCCTGGCCCAGAAAAACGCTGGAAGGCATCGCGAAGCTGGCCGTGGAAAAAGGCTTCTTTGTGATCTCCGACGAAATCTATGAAAAGCTGCTCTACGAGGGCGAGCACGTGTCCATCGCGTCGCTGTCGCCCGAAATCAAGGCCCAGACCATTCTGATCAACGGCCACTCGAAATCCTACGCCATGACCGGCTGGCGAATCGGCTACGCCGCCGGCCCCAAGGCCGTCATCGACGCCATGTCCGCCCACCAGAGCCACGCAACCTCAAACGCCAACTCCGTCGCGCAATACGCCGCCATGGTCGCGCTGTCCACCGGCGGGGAGATCATCGCCGGCATGGCCAGGGAGTTTGACGAGCGCCGCAAGCTGATGCACAGCCTGATCGAGAGCATCGACGGCCTATCCGCCCGGCTGCCCAAGGGCGCTTTCTACACGATGGTGAACATCTCCGGCGCGGTGGGCAAGAGCCTGCCCGGCGGCAAGCCCATTCAGGACTCCGACGACTTCGCCGCCCAGCTGCTCGACGCCGTCAAAGTGGCCGTGGTGCCCGGCAAGGCCTTTGGCGCGCCCAACCATGTGCGCCTGAGCTACGCCACCTCCCAAGAAAAGATCAGGGAAGGCATGGCGCGCATCGCCTCGTTCATGGCGCAGCTGGGGTAACGGGGGAACGCCGGAGGGCACCGCCCGCCAAAGGGCGCTGCCCTTTGGAAACCTGCCAGGGGGATGATCCCCCCACTCAAAGGGAATGGATCATAATAGCGAGAAGGCCCGCGCATGCGCGGGCCTCAGACCATCAACAAAGGCGCTCAGCCCTGTCGGGTTGGGCGCAAATTTTAT
>CALGYL010000238.1 GCA_937934775.1 uncultured Clostridia bacterium | reverse complement strand
CTTCGGGATACGCCTTCGGCGTGAAATGCAGCGCTACGCCAAAGCGGAGAGCGACTCAGTTCTGCGCGAAAAGAACCAGCGCAACGAGTGATTCATGTTTGGAGTTAGTATTAGCCCGCGTCCCAGTCCACATCGCCGATGGCCCAGGCCGTCAGTTCGTTCATCGAAGGGTGAATGACCATCGAATCGGCCACCGGCCGCACGCTGCCAAATCCCGCACACGCCTCGCTGAGCCTGCGCCGGGCCGCGGCCGGGGCCATGGCGCTCAAGGTCTGGCAGGGGCAGCCCGCGTTGATCAGGTAGACAAAGGGCTGCACCAGCATCGCGGCGTAAGGGCCTGCCACATGGGCGCCGACGATGCGCATGTCCCGGGTCAGGATGATCTTGGCAAAGCCGTCGTCCGCCGAACCGGCCTGATAGCCCATCGCGATACCCGCCGCCACCGAGGAATACCGGTTGCGGGCCACTCCGATTTGAAGGCCCTGCGCCCGCGCTTCCGACGCGGTCAGCCCCACGTGGGCCACCTGAGGCCAGGTGAAGATGGCCCAGGGAACCGCGTTGTAGGAAGCCGCTTTCCGCTCGCCGCCAAAGAGGTTGTCCGCCAGAATGCCCGCCTCGTAGTTGGCCTTGTGGCGGAACTGGAATTTCCCGTTGATGTCGCCGATGGCATAGACGCCGGGCTGATTGGTCTCAAGGTATTCGTTAACGATGATCCAGCCCCGCGCGTCGGTTTCAACGCCCGCAAGGTCCGCCCGCAGAAGATCGCCGTTGGAGCGAACGCCGGAGGCAACAAAGATTTCCTCCGCCGACAGCGTCCGCCGCTCGCCGGATGTATCCTCAATTACCAGCGTCTTGAGCGCGCCGTCCCGCACGGCGGAAACCGCCTTCGCGCCGGTGTACACGGCGATGCCGTTTTTTTCAAACTGCGCCCGGACGAACGCGCTGATCTCCTCTTCCTCGGTGGGGATGATCCTGTCCTTCATCTCCACCACCGTCACCTGCGCGCCGAAGGCGGAGAAGATGTGCGCGAACTCCGCGCCGATGGCGCCGCCGCCCACGATGATCAGGCTCTTCCAGGGCCTTTTCGGGTACTTTTCGCCGAAGAAGGTCTCCGCCGTCACATACCCCGCTTCCTCCAGTCCCGAAACCGGCGGCACGAAGGACCGCGCCCCCGCGGCCAGCACAAAGGAACCGGCGGAGAATTCTTCGGTCGTTTCGCCGCTTTCATACAGAACCCGCATGCGCTTGGGCGCGGTAAACTGCGCCGTGCCCTCGTACACATCCAGGCCCGACGTGCTTTTCAGCCCCCTGCGAATGCCCTCGCTATGGCCGATCTGCGTCCACAACCTGCGGGAGATCGCCGCCCAGTCGGCCTCGGGCGGCTGGAATGACAGGCCAATCCGCCCCGCCTCCCGCGCCTCCCGGATCAGGTCTGCCGGGTATACCAGCATCTTGGAGGGAATGCAGCCCTTGGTCAGGCAGGTGCCGCCGAACTTCGACTTTTCGACAATGGCGCATTTCAGTCCCTGAGTCAGCGCCGCTTCCAGCACCATCAGCCCCGCGCCGCTGCCCACCACCACCAGATCATATTGTTTCATGCGGTTCCTCCTGAACGTACTGTGCGCAGTATGGCGCTCCGGATGTTTCGCCATGCCCCCGGAGAAAGCTTTCGCGCGGGGTATCAGCCCGCGCGAACAAAGCGCATCCCTCAATTTAGAAATTAGACTGGCGGATCTCGAAATGGCTCTGGCTGTGCATGCACACCGGACAGACCTCCGGAGCCTTCCGGCCGATGACCAGATGGCCGCAGACGCGGCACTCCCAGATGACTTCTTCGCTCTTTTCGAACACCCGCTGCATCTCCACGTTCTTCAAAAGCGCGCGGTAGCGGGTCTCGTGTTCCTTCTCGATGGCGGCGACGGTGCGAAACCGCGCGGCCAGATCCGGGAAGCCCTCATTCTCGGCGTCCTTGGCGAAGCCTTCGTACATGTCGGTCCACTCGTAGTGTTCGCCCTCGGCCGCGGCCAAAAGGTTCTGCGCGGTCTTCCCCAGGCGGCCCAGTTCCTCAAACCACATTTTGGCGTGGGCGCGCTCGTTGTCGGCGGTCTTGAGGAAGATCTCCATCATCTGATCGTAGCCCTCGCGCTTGGCGACGTCCGCGAAATAGGTGTACTTGTTGCGGGCCTGGCTCTCGCCGGCAAATGCGGCCTCCAGGTTTTTCTCCGTCCTGGTTCCGGCGTACCGATTGACGGAAGGGGCGGCCTCTTCCACTTTGACAAAACCGGAAGCGGGTTGTTTACAGCGGGGGCACTTGAAATCGGGCGTCATCGGCCCCTCGTGAACATAGCCGCAGACCGAGCATTTCCACTTCTCCATGGGCATCTCCTCCGTTTCCTGGCGGGCTGAAACCGCGGCTCAGGCGCGAACCGTATAAAATGGTTACTCCTCGGAGAACTCGCTCTTGGACGCGCCGCACAGCGGGCAAACCCAGTCTTCCGGCAGGCTCTCCCACTTGGTGCCCGGGGCGATGCCGTTTTCAGGATCGCCGGCGGCCTCGTCGTAAACATAACCACAGGCAGAGCAGACATACTTCTTCATGGAATCAACCTTCCCTTCCTCAATCGCGTTACTCGCGCCGGAACAGTTCCTGGCGCTCACGATATCTTGTTACCCAAAATGTCACAGGAAATAACGCGCCGCAACATTTTTTCCACAGCGCCAAAACCACGCAGCCCCCAGCCCCATCCTTTCGATTCGTTTCCGGCGACACGCGCGCCGGAAACGCGTTTGATCCCCCAGTGCGAACACCGGGGGATCAAACATTTCCTTCAGTCAGTGCGCCGCCAGGAAATCCGGCAGGATTTCAGGCGCACGCAGCGCTTCTTCCTTCGCATCAAAAAAACCAAACGGGTTTTTTGATGCTCAACGCGCCGAAACATCCGTCAGGAGGTGTCAACGCCTCACTCGTTGACCGCGATGGAAGCGGAACCGCTCATGCCCACCCGCATCTCGGGCGCGTTGTCCATCTGAATGGTGACATCGTACATCGTGATGCCGCCCTGGTTTTTGCCCACGAAGGCGATCTTCTTGACGCTGCCGGAGAAGGTCTGTCCGCCCATCGCGTTGACGGTGACGGTCGCGCTCTGGCCGACAGCCAGCTTGACCACGTCCATCTCGTCCACGGTGACCACCATGTCCAGCGTCTCGTCGGAGGAGAGGGAGAGGATGGCGGTGTCCTTGCCGAGGGATTCATTGGTGATGTTCGGGTACACCACATCCACAATGCCGCTCTCAGGCGCGACGATTTCGCCGCTGTCCAGGACCGTGGAAGCCTGGGTGATCTGGTCCAGGATGTCCTGACGCTTGGTCAGCGCGGTCTTGTAGTCGTCGGAGATGGGCACATCCCGGAGCACGAACAGCGCGGTGCCTTTGGAGACGGAGGCGTTTTCCTTGTTTTGATACTTGGCGTCATCCACGGTGCCGCCGGTGGCGGTGATGGTGAGGGGCGAATTGATCTTGGCGCTGCCGGTGCCGATGAGCGCGCCCAGGTAGACCGACACGTTCTCGTCCAGTTCCGGGCCGTCGTCGGTGAAGGTCACGGTGACCTCGCCGGTGGCGCCGGAGAGGGTTGCGATGCGGCCGTCCCAGGAATTGCCCCGGTCGTCCTTGACGGTCACTTCCGCGCCGACCCGGACATCGGTGGTGTCGGTGGGCACAAAGATGACCTTCATCAGGCCGTCGGTGGACAGAAGCGCCAGCGCGCCGTCACGGCTCATGACCGTCTGCACGTCCTCGCCTTCGTCGGCAAACACCTTCTTGACGCGGCCCTTGACCGGCGAATAGACGGTCTCGGAGGCCTTTTCGCCGCTTAAGGACTTGACCACCTGCTCCTGCTGGTCGCGCTGGGCCTTCAGCGCGTTTAAGGTATCCTGCAGTTTGTCCCGGTCGACCCGGGCCAGCACGTCGCCGCGGGTGACCTCGTCGCCCGCCTTGACGGGCAGCTGAATGATGGTGACGGCGGCGGGGGTCAGTACGTCCACGCCGTCCTGCGCGGTCAGCGTGCCATCGCCGGAGACGACATTGTCGGTTTCTACCGCCTGCGCGGCGACGGGCGCGGCGCTGTCGGCCTGGCCGGGCACCGGCGCGCCCGCGGGGTTGACGACGGCGGCGGTCGGCACGGCGTAAACGGCCTGCTGCTGCTGGAAGGCGTCGGCATCCGCGCTGGTGGAGACGGAGGTTCTGCCGCCGAGGTTGCCCAGGAAGCCGCCGTTCATCGTCTCATTGAGGAAGACCCCGCCCACAATGCCCAGAATCAATACGACAAGCACCAATATTACGGTCAGGACGGGACTTTTGCGCTTCTTCTCTGGTTTCATCATGATGATATCCTCCTTCACATCAGTCCAACTGGATCGAGACAGTGGCATTGGTGCCGATCAGACTGCTGAGGTTGATTTTGTCCCGCAGGTCGATCTTCACCGGAATGGTCTGGGTGACTTTGGTGTAGGTGCCGCTGGTGGAGTAGCTCATGGCGTTGCCGGAGATGGCGTTCTGGGTGATCTTGTCGATCTCCCGCACAATGCCGATGAAGGTCTGGCCGGGGTAGGCGTCCAGGCTGACCCGGACGACCTGACCGGCGCGCACCCGGCGGATGGAGGTTTCCTCCACATTGGCCTGGATATAAATGTCGCTGGTGTCGGCAACCACCGCGATCACCGTGGACGGGCCGACCATCTGGCCCTGGGTTGCGTCGCTCTCGACGATTTCACCGTTCACAGGGGACTTCAGGTAACCGGTATTGTCCGCTTCAGCCACGATCTGATCCTTGGTGACCATATCGCCCTTGGCGACCAGCAGCCGCCGGAGTTTGCCCGCGCCGGTGGGCACGATGGAGTGCAGGTCTGCCGTCACCTTCACATTGTCGGTGGTCAGGGTATTCATGTCTTTCAGAACGAAGTAGCCGCCGATCAGCGCGCCGATCACAAGAATAAGTACCACAAGGATGATCACGCCGCTCTTTCCAGAGCGGGTTTTTTGGGGATTGGCCGCGGTTTCCATACGATGCGCCCCTTTCCATTATTCGTCGAACTGGGAATTGTACAAATCGGCGTAGAAGCCGTTTGCTTTGAGGAGTTCCTGGTGGGTGCCCTGCTCGACCACGTCGCCGTCCTTCATGACGAGGATCAGATCGGCGTTTTTAATGGTGGACAGCCGGTGCGCGATCACGAAGCTGGTGCGCCCGCGCATGAGTTCATCCATCGCCTTCTGGATCAGGATCTCGGTGCGGGTGTCGACGGAAGAAGTCGCTTCGTCCAGGATCAGAATACGGGGGTTGGCGAGGATCGACCGGGCGATGGTGAACAGCTGCTTCTGGCCTTGGGAGATGTTGGTGGATTCCTCGTTCATGATCATGTCGTAGCCGCCCGGCAGCGCCCGGATAAACTCGTCGCAGTGGGCTGCCTTGGCCGCCCGGATCACCTCGTCGTCGGTGGCGCCAAAGGTGCCGTAACGAAGGTTCTCCATCACGGAGGCGTTGTAAAGCCACGTGTCCTGCAGCACCATGCCGAAGAGGCCGCGAAGCTGCGTACGGGAGAAGTCCTGGATGTCGTGACCGTCGATCTGGATGCGCCCGCCGTTCAGTTCGTAGAAGCGCATCAGAAGCTTCACAATCGTGGTCTTGCCCGCGCCAGTGGGGCCGACGATGGCCACCTTCTGGCCAGGGGCCGCGCAGGCGCTGAAGTCCTTGATGATGATCTTCTCCGGGTCGTATCCGAAGGAGACATGGTCAAAGCACACTTTGCCTTCGAAGGCAGAGAGCACGCTGTCGTCCACAGAGCTGGGGTCGGCGCTCTCCTCGGGCTCGTTCAGGAACTCGAACACCCGCTCGGCGGCCGCGATGGTCGACTGGACGGTGTTGGAGATGGACGCCAGCTGCGCGATCGGCTGGGTGAAGGAGCGCATGTACTGGATGAAGGACTGGATGTCGCCGATGTCGACCACCTTTTTTACCGCCAGGTAGCCGCCCAGCACGCACACCGCCACGTAGCCGAAGTTGCCGATTGTGTTCATCACCGGCATCATGACGCTGGACATGAACTGGGATTTCGCGGCGGTTCCGCGCAGCGCCTCGTTGTCCTGCTCGAAAGCCTCGACCGCAGCCTCCTCGCCGCCAAAGGCCTGCACGATGTTGTGCCCGCCGTACATTTCCTCAATCTGTCCGTTCAATGAACCCAGGTAACGCTGCTGCGCCACGAAGTAGCCCTGAGAACGCTTGATGATGAACATCATCGCGACGCCCGACAACGGAAGAACCAGCAGCGCCAAAAGCGTCATCTGCCAGCTGATGGAGAGCATCATCGCCAGCACGCCCAGAACCGTCACAATGGAGGTCACCAGCTGCGTCAGGCTCTGGTTGAGCGTCTGGTTGACCAGGTCCACGTCGTTTGTGATGCGGCTGAGCACTTCGCCATGTGTCAGCTTGTCGAAGTACTTCAGCGGGAGCCGGTTGATCTTTTCGGAGATCTCGCGGCGCATCCGGAAGGTCAGGTCGTTGGCCACGCCCGCCATGATGTAGCCCTGCACGTAAGAACAGACGGACGAGACCACGTAAAGGACGGCCAGCCAAGTCAGAATCCGGGTGATGTAGGCCATGTCGGTATACAGCCCGGTGCCGGTGTACCAGGCGATCAGGCCCTCCACCAGCTTTGTGGTCACCTTGCCAAGAAGCTTCGGCCCCACAATGGAGAACACCGTGGAGGCGATGGCAAACAACATAACGATGGCGATGCTGACAGTGTACGGGGACAGCCTTTTGCCCAGAGCGCGCAGGGTGGTATTGAAATCCTTGGCTTTCTGGGGAGGCGCGCCGATGCCGTGCCCGCCGCCGGGACCCATCGGCGCGCGGGGAGCGGCTTTTCCGCCCCGTGGTGGTTGAGCGTTCATAATTTCAATTCCTCCTCGCTGAGCTGCGAAGCGGCGATCTCATGATAGACCGGGCAGCTTGCCAAAAGTTCCCGATGGGTGCCGATTCCCGCGATCTGGCCGTGATCCAGCACCACGATCTGGTCCGCGTTCATGACCGTGGAAACGCGCTGCGCCACGATCAGAAGGGT
>CALGYL010000237.1 GCA_937934775.1 uncultured Clostridia bacterium | reverse complement strand
GTGCCGCCGGTGCCGACGCCGCCCACCAGAATGGCCACCTTGCCGTCGGTATCGCGCCAGATCTCGGGGCCTGTGGTGCGGCGGTGGACATCCGGGTTGGCGGGGTTGACGAACTGGCCGGGGATGAAGCTGTTCGGCGTCTCACGCGCCAGTTCCTCAGACTTTTCGATGGCGCCCTTCATGCCTTTGGCGCCCTCTGTCAGCACCAGTTCTGCGCCGTAGGCTTTGAGCAGGCTCCTGCGCTCGACGCTCATGGTCTCCGGCATGGTCAGAATCAGCCGGTAACCGCGGGCAGCGGCGATGGCCGCAAGGCCAATGCCAGTGTTGCCGCTGGTCGGCTCGATGATTACGGAACCGGACTTCAGGACGCCGGCCGCTTCAGCCGCCTCGATCATCGCGGCGGCGATGCGGTCCTTCACGCTGCCTGCGGGGTTGAAATATTCCAGCTTGCCGACGATGGTGGCCGACAGTTCGTGATCGCGGTTGTAATTCGTGAGCTCAATGAGCGGGGTATTGCCGATCAGTTCGCGGATGCTCTTGGAAATCTTCATGGGTTTTGCCTCCTCCATAGCGATCGTCTCGGAACGATTAAATCATATAAAGCCCGTATGATTTGATGGTTTAGATTTTATCGCATTCGGAAGCGTTTGTCAAGCGTCTCAACGAATTTTACAGTAAACCGCGGGGTTGACAGCTGGGCGCCTCCGCGGTAGGATAGACGAAAACGCGTCGGTAGAGCGCGCGGTACGAAAAGGATGAGAGAAAATGGAAAACATGCTGACACGGGAGGATGCCTGGGACTTTCTTTGCCGCTACAACCACGAGGAATTTCACCTGAAGCATGCCCGTATTCTGGAGGGCGTCATGCGCTGGTTTGCAAACCAACTGGGTTATGCCGACGAAGCGGATTTCTGGGCGCTGGTCGGGCTGCTCCACGACCTGGATTTTGAAATGTATCCGGAACAGCACTGCGTGAAGTCTCAGGAGATCATGCGGGAAGCGGGGCTTTCCGAGCGGCTGATTCGCGCCACCGCCAGCCATGGCTACGGCATCACCGTGGACATTGAGCCGCAGCACCAGATGGAGAAGGTGCTCTACGCCGTGGATGAACTGACCGGGCTGATCGGCGCGGTGGCCTTGATGCGGCCGTCAAAGAGCATGATGGACCTTGAAGTCAAGTCGGTGATGAAGAAGTACAAGACGGTCAGCTTCGCGGCGGGCTGCTCCAGAGAAGTCATCCAGCGGGGCGCGGATATGCTGGGTTGGCCGCTGGAGGAGCTGGTCGACAAGACCATCCAGGCCATGCGGGCGCTGGAGGCCGCCGACTGAGAATTCCGACGGATTTCACACAACTTTTTTTCAAAAAGGTATTTACAACTGCGCGTGTCTTTGATATAATCTAGTTCGTTGACCGCGCACGGGGCATTAGTACAGTTGGTAGTACGCTACACTGGCAGTGTAGAGGTCAGGAGTTCGAGTCTCCTATGCTCCACCAGCAAACCCACCAAATTCCGGTGGGTTTTTGCTTTGTTTTTTGGGCTGTTGTGCACAGTTTCAGGTGCTGGCGAACCCCCTCCCATTCATTTTGACCGGAATAAATGCCACAATTGGGTTTTGGGGCGCTTTTTCTGCCTGGCGTCTGCCGGGCGCTGCCCAAGGCGGTTTCGACGATCTTTTCCGGCTATTCTACCATGCGCTGTGAGAACAAAACCCTCCCTGACGGGAACAGAAGGGGAGGTTTTGTTGATTCTCATACGACCGCGAGAACATGAGAACAAAAGAACGCCGGGCGTCTTGCCCGGTGCTCCGTCTGCGATGATTACAGAAATTTGTCCATGGATGCCATCGCCTTGCGCTTGGTATCCTTTGGCTGAACAGTTTTATGAACGTCCAACCGGCATTGCCGGGAGCGGGGGATGCGGTAACCATTCGTGCAGCACCACGCCAGAATTTGCGCGGTGTTGCCTCTACGCTTTCTCGCAAAGAAATCGTCCGTCAAAGGTTTCTAAGAAACTTCCATAATAAAGTGAACCAATTGTAGCCTCGCGACGATCTATTGGCAGACGGGGCGTTTGATACTAAACAAAAATAATAATGCTTCCATAAACGGCGAATAAGTGCTATAATTTAACAAGAGCATAATGGAGGCAAGGGTAGAGAGACAGGGGAGATTTCTCCCCGGGCGGACTACAAGGGCGTGAACGCGCTGTTCAATCTGCCCATTGATCCATCGAAGGCCGACCCCGCGAAGGCGGCGGAATACCTGAAGTGGATCGAATATGACGATGCTCCCTCGGTCGCCGAAAATATGGTGACTCCCGCGCCCGACGAATCCGCACTGGAACTCACCATTACGAAAGACGAATAGGCTGCATCCTCAAAAACGAATCAACAGGCCTCGAAGGCGTCTACACGGCGCTTTCGAGGCCTCTATCTGCAGTATGTAGGAGACCTTCCCTTCGCGGTCTCCGCTGCGCCCGGTTCAACTGAGATTTTTCCGGCATTTGACGCGTTTTTTAAAGATGCCGTGCCGATGGCACGTCGCGTTTCGTACAATATGTGGGTCATCAGAAAGGCCTTTGAAAAGCAAACCGCGCGCTTCACAATCCGACGGCCAACCCGCTCACTCTGCGCATGGTATCTGTTCCCCAGCCTTCATTGTTGTTCTTTTTCTGTCCGTGTGTTATGATTGCTGCGGAATCTAACTGAGCGGGTTATTGGGAGATTCGTGGTATATGAAATTTTACTTCGCGCCAATGGAAGGTCTGACGGGATATATCTATAGAAATGCCCACCACGCTCTCTTTCCCAACGGAATAGAGAAATACTTTTCTCCGTTCATTTTTGCCAATCAAAGCGATGGTTTTAAAGCCCGTGATATAAACGATATTTTGCCGGAGAACAACCGGGGGATGGTTCTGATTCCGCAATTACTGACCAACAATGCCGATGACTTCATTCATACCGCAAAGAAAATACAGCAGCTCGGATATCAGGAGATCAATTTGAATTTAGGCTGTCCATCGGGAACCGTTGTCGCCAAAGGCAGGGGCTCTGGATTTCTTGCAAAAAGAGCGGAACTTGATGTGTTTTTAGAGAAAATATTCAATCAACCGGTCGTGAAAATATCCGTAAAATCGAGAATCGGCAAGGAAAGGCCGGAAGAGTTTGACGAACTGATTGAAATATTCAATAAATACCCCATGGAAGAACTGATCATACACCCAAGGGTCCAAACAGACCAATATAAAAACACTCCAAACATGGAAGCTTTTTCGGCGGCCTTCCGAAAAAGCAAAAACCCTGTCTGCTACAACGGCGATTTGTATGTGAAGGCGGACATCGACGGATTTTCAAACGCGTACCCGAGTGTGGAAATGGTCATGATTGGAAGAGGCCTATTGATGAACCCGGGGCTTGTCAATGAAGTTCTGTATAATGTTGGGCTGGATAAATTCCTTCTGAAAAGCTTTCATGATCAGATATATGACGGCTATAAAAGGGTACTCTTTGGCGAAAGAAACGTTTTGTTTAAAATGAAAGAGCTGTGGACCTACATGATTTTGATGTTTTCCGATAATGCAAAACACGCCAAGCGAATTAAAAAGTCGCAAAGCTTGCGGGATTATGATGAAGCAGTCTCGCTTTTATTTCGGGAGTCGGAAATCCTGGGTGTTGGGTAAGACCTTTCATGGCGAAATCTTTAGCCGGGATACAGGGCGCTTGCGCAAAAGAGAATACTTGGGCGGGGCCCTGCAACCGCTTGATATGTTCCCTCCTTACCTGATACCAATCTGAGGCTCACATGCTTGCGGCATGGGAGCCCTACATTTTTTGACGCGGACAGAAAAAGCCGTGGGCGGAGTGTAGCATTTCCAAACGTTCCCTTGTCTAATGGGTGAAGTACTTCAAAAAAACAACGCAGGAGGCCGACGATGGTGGCAACTGAAGCCGGACGCCTGGCGGAGCGGGCGGCATCTGGTGACGAGCAGGCGTTCGCGGAACTTGTGCGCGCCTCCAGCCGGACGCTCTACCAAGCGGCGCGGGCGATCCTCCGCAGCGATCAGGACGCGCAGGACTGCGTGCAGGAAGCGATTCTGGCGGGCTGGAAGAACCTGCCCAGGCTCAGGGACGGAGCCTATTTTACCACCTGGCTGACCCGGATCACCATCAATACCGCGATCAACATGGCCCGGAAGCGAAAGCATGGCGCGCCGCTTACGATTGAGATACCCGCCCGGCGCGAACGGATCGACGAGCGGATGGACATCCGGCGGGCGATCGAATCGCTGGACCAGAAGACGCGCCTGTGCACGGTACTGTTCTATTTTGAGGACATGCCCACCGCGCAGATCGCGCGGGCGACCGGTATGCTGGAGGGCACGGTCCGGACACGGCTGTTTCGGGCCCGGGAAAAGCTTCGGGGTGTATTGGAGGGCTACGACCATGGCGAATAGACAGAATGAAGAAAGAGCCCGCATCCGGGCGGCACGTTACGCGCCCGGACGGGGGTATTACGAGGTGACGGAGATGACTTTGAACAACCTACCGCATAGAAAGCATACATCATTCAGGACGAAGGTGCTCGCGGCTTCCTCCGTAGCGGCGGCGCTGGCGCTGCTCATGGTATTTACCGCGCCGCAGATTGTGCGGGCGGCGACGCAATTGTACCAGCGGCTGTTCGGCCAGGTGGTAGCGGAAATTGAGGCGGAGCAGGCGCAGCCGGAGGACGAAAAGCTGAAGGCGATGGTTACGGATTCTGAGAAGTGGTCGCGCTCTCACGACGTGGAGGGTGCCAGCGCGCAGGTAGATGGCGTGATGGTATCCGTCGCTTCGGTGCGTACCATGTCGGAGGACCAGTCCGCCCCGGGCACGAAGGGCCTGCTGGACGTAACGCTTACCTATTCGAAGATCCCTCCCTTCGACCCCAGCCGGGTGGACTTCACCGTGTCGGTCGAGGACCGGGAAATTCCGATGCTGATCGACGGGAGCTTCAAAGATTACCGCGATCAAGGCGGGCGGATGAAGACGGAGAAGGACTGGGAGGACGACTGGTCCGGCTGCAACTCCTCGCTGAGCGCGGGCGTGCCAACCACATGGCTGACGTTCCAGGTGGACGACTGGCAGTGGGAGAAGCCCAAGCAGCTGGTCCTCATGGCAACAATTGACGGGCAGAAGCTCTCGATCCCGTTCACCTTCGATCCGGCCAAGGCGCATGCGGCGGCCATTGAGTCGGCGAAGGTCAGCGTCAAACTCATGGAGGAAAACTACAATCACGAGCAAAGCGAGCTGCAGACCATGGAGGCCGCCGCCGTGCCTGTTGGCCTCTCCGGCAGCGCTAAGGGCTATGACTGGACGATTTCTGAACTGTCCTTCGCCAACGAAAAGCTGTACTTCACGGCAGCTTTCGGCGGGGTCAAAGAGAAGAACATCAAGAAGGCGGGCATGGCCTTCTGGCTGGACGACGTCACCGTGGACGGCATGAAGACGGGTCTCGGCAGCTCTGACAACGACGAGCTTAAGGAGGGCAACTACACGGCGGTCTACCAGTGCGCACTGCTGCGCGATCCGGGGAAGCTTCCGGATGAATCTCTCATCAAGCTGACGCTGGAAATGGGCGATTCTGACAAGGTAAAAGACGTGGCGTTCCAGTACAATTGGAAGGAGAAGAAAGCCGCGCTGCCTCGGGACGAGGCGGAGATGAAGGCTTGGGTGGACGAGGCAAACGCGCTGACGGAGGCGCTGTACGCGAAGTATAACAAGAATGTCGGATTCGATCTGACGCCGCTGAACCTCACGCAGGAAGTGGACGGCCTATCCATGACGATCACCAGCGTTGCCTACGACGTCTCGGTAGACAACCTGGAGTTCTCCATACGGGTTGGCGGCGACACCGCTTCCGCTTCCCTGAACTGGCTGGGCTCGCCCGAGGTCACCATCAACGGCTATCGCTGCTACGACGCCGGCGGCAGAACCGAAGGCGAATTCCCGACGGCCTTCTGCGTTGATCCGCCGCTCAATATTTCCGAATTCGGAGAAGGTGACCGGGTGGTGGTCGACTTCCCGATCTATGCGAAGGGCGCCCGCGACGATACCAATTACCCCGAGCCCACCGCCACGCTGCACTACGAATTCACCATCGACAACAGCGCGCTCAAACCACTGAAGACAAATTGATTGGCAGCCGATTGAAGCGCGAGGGCCTTTCATGTGTGGAACATGAAGGCCCTCGCGCTTCAGACAGTCAACAAAGTCTCGTGCTGCTTCTATTCGCTTCCGGCGACCCGTGCGCCGGAAGCGTGTTTCTGCCGGAAGTAGCACACACTGGTGGCGGAAACAGTACCATAAGTCAGTGCGACGCCCGGAAATTCCGGAGAATTTCAGGCGCACGCAGATTCTTCTTTCGCATCAAAAAATCTGTAGGATTTTTTGATGCGAAAGAAGCGCGGGGCGTCTTTACTGATGCAGCGCCTTGTAATCCTGTGGGCTGCAATGGTACTTTGCCTTGAACTGCCTGCAGAAATAACTGGCCGACTCAAAGCCCACCTGTTCGGAGATGGCGGTGATCTTGACTTTGTCGCTTTGCAACAGGACGACGGCGTTTCTGAGGCGGACGTCGTTGACATACCTAGTGAAGTTGGTCTGGAGGTACTTGACAAAGAGCTTGCTGATGGTGGAAGGATGAAAATAGAACTGCTCGGACAGCGTCTGCAGCGTCAGATTTTGAGAATAGTTTTCCTGAATGTAGATCAGCAGCTCGCGAAAATTTTCGGGATAGCAAGGCGTCGGATTGGTCTGCGCCAGCGCGGAGACGTACTGAATCAGCCAGGTGCGAGCGCCGTCCGGCTGAAACATATCGCATAGCGGGCAGGCGTCGCGAAAATCGCTCTGTTGCGATGCCGCCAGGGTGTCCAGAGAAAAGTAGGAATCCATGGCGCTTCGCAGAGAGGAAATCAATCGTTGAACCATCGCAATCGTCAATGGGTCCGTATGGGCGAACGAACGCAGGATTCCGTCCACCGTGCCGGCGATGCGCTGCTGCTCGCCGAACTCGGCGCATGCGATCAGTTGCCGAATCCACAGGTTCTGCTCTGGGAAGGCGGGCGTCTCGCGACGGACGGACTCCAAGCGCACGCACCGGTCCTGGGCGGAGAGATTCAGATACGGAAGCGCAACCTCCAGCTGCTGGCAAGACGACTCGGTTCCGCCGGAAGCGCAGGATTCCCATATGACCCATGCCGTGAGCTGCTGCTGTTCCAGGCGTTCCAGAAGCTGTGCGATTTTCAGCGCGACTTCCTCGGCCTTGTCGCTCTTCACAAAGCAGAACGCCGCGTAGGTCCTCGTATAACCGGGAAAGCTGTACCGGATGCCTGGGAAAGCCGTTTGGAGCTGGTCCTCCAGGAAATAACGGAACAGATCGCCGGAGGAAACGAACTGTTTACAGATCATCTGCTCCAGATTGGCGATGACAAGCATAAACGCGACGCCCTTTTCCGTCCGGGACAATTTTGCCGTCACGCCGGTTTCCCTGCCATTCCACAGCGGCCGACTGTCGGTGTAAAGATATTTCCCCGTCGCGCGGGAGACCGCGATGCGGAGCGCTTTGGGGTCGATGGGCTTCTGGATGTAATCGATCACGTGTTTATTTTGTATAGCGGACTGCGTATACCGAAAATCGGTATACCCGCTGACGACGATGATGCTCACCGGCGGCTGCGGATGCTGCAGCATGGACAGAAGCTGGGTGCCGTCCACCATGGGCATGTTCATGTCAAGGAAGAGGAGCGAGGGATGCTCCTGACAGATCAGCACATACCCATCCTGGCAGTTGGTGGCCTCCAGCACCTCGTCAAAGCCGTATTCCTTCAGGTTGATCATTGTTTTGATGGATTCGCGGGTGCTGATTTCGTCGTCAATGATCAAGGCTTTCATGGAGGGCTCCTTTCGCCTGAATGGTTACAATGAAGTGTGTCCCGTCGGACGTGACGCGGATCCGTGAACCGGGGTACATCTGTCCTAAGCGGTAGTTGGCGCTCATCAAGCCGCTGTGGATGTTGTCAAAATCCAGCGCGCGCGCTTCAAGCTGGCGGTTCAGGTGTTCCATTTGCTCGTTGGTCATGCCCGTTCCGTTGTCGGAGACCGTGATGGCGAATGCGCCGCTCTCCTCCGCTTCGATCCGGATGGATATGAAATAGTCTCCTTTTTTATTCTTGAATCCGTGCATGAAGCTGTTTTCGATGATCGGCTGAAGGGTCATTTTCGGGATGACGACTGTGGGAAGCACGGGCGGCGCCTCCAGGTTCAGCGTCAGTTCCGAAAGGTAGCGGTATTTCTGAATGGTCAGATACTGCTGGCAGATGCCGAATTCATCGCCCAGCAGGCAGGTCTTTTCATTCCAAGCGAGATTGTACTGCAAAATCTTGCTCAGCGATACCACCATGGCGTTGATATCCGGCGCGTTTCGCTTGATGGCCATGTATTGCAGCGTCTGAAGCGCGTTGTACAGGAAGTGCGGGTTGACGCGCACCATCAGCATATCCATTTGCGCCTGTTTTTGGTTGACCTCGTATTGGATTTTTTCGTCGATCAGGGTATTGATCTCCTGAAACATCGCGTTGAAGTCATCATTCAGTTCGCTGATCTCAAGAATGCGTGTCTCTGCCGGGATGCTGACGGGCTGCACCGAATGGCGGAATTGATTGATGGTATCGATCAGGCTGCGGATGGGTTTTGAAACGGCCTTTGAAACGGAGACGGTCAGAAGGCTGAGAAAGCCGAGCACGGCCAGCGCGATGACCAGCAGTATGTTCATGTAAGGGCTGTACAGGGAGTGGATGTACGCATATGGCACGCACTTGATGATGGAGATGTCGTACAGCGGCAGATAGCGGCGGAAAAGATAGTAGCTCGCGCCGCCGATGGTCATCGTCTCGCTCTTGGAGGCGTCCAGCTTCCAGAGCGCGTTCTTGTCCTCTGCCGTCAGCGAAACCTCCTGATTGCAGTAGAGGAAGGTATGGTTGGAATCCAGAACGAGGTTCATAACGTCGCCTTCCTCCTGGATTCCTTCGAAGATCCGCGAAAAAATGCTGTTGTTGAAGATGATTTCCAGGCGCGCCAGCGGGTTCATCGTATACGTAAAAAGATTCTGATCCAGGACGATCTGCGCGTTTGTGCTCTTTCCCGCCGCCGGAAGCGCCGTAATGTCATAGCCGTAGCGCTCCTTTGGGAAATCATGCAGAAAGTACGTGCTCAGTTCTTTTTCGTCGGAGATTTTATAAAAGCGGCTGGAGCTGTTCTGCTTGCGGTAAATAATGGTCTGCCGGTCGTACCAGTAGAGGGACAGGGAGTCGACATCCGGGATGCTGTAAAACATGGAGGAGATTTTGCTGGTCAGGTTCATGTTGTTTTTCGAGTTTTCCTTCTTGCTGTTGTTCAGGATTTCCATGATCTCCGTGTCGTTGTACAGGAACAGCACCTTCGTCTTGATGTTGTAGAACAGGTCGTCGCACAGTTGGGCAAGGTAATCCGTGGTCTCGGAGTACAGTTCCAGCTGGCGCTGGGTGAAGCTGTTTTGCATGACCGCGATGCCGAGCGAGAACATGAGCAGCGTGGGGATCAGGATCAGCCCGCCGAAACGCTCCAGAATCAGCCTGAAGAGCGTGATTTTTTTGCGCATATCCTTCTCCTTCGCGATGCTGACAGCCACACGGAATTCCCGAAACATAGGTATGAGTGTAATGGAGCGTAGATGGGTTGTCAAGCGTAAATGAAGAGAAACGCACAGGCAAAAGCATTGTACACAGATGGGGCGCTGGAGGGTTGTGTATTCCGCACGAAAGAAACGCCAAGATTCTTCAACCTGACGCCAAAAATTTTCATTCTCTTTCCCGCGGGCGAATGTTACAATCAATTCACAATGAAAAGGAGGTATACCCAAGTGAAGAAACTCTTGGCGCTTTGTCTCACGGTGCTGCTTTGTCTGGGGAGCATGACGGTGGCGGCGACGGCGGAAGCACCCGTCGAAATCACCTTCATGAGCTATCTTGAGCAGTATCAGGACCAGATGGACAAGCTGTGCGAACTGTACAAGACGGTTAATCCGAATGTGACCATCAAGGTCGAGACGATCGGCGCGGACTACGACAAGATCCTGCAGACCAGGATCACGACGGAAGAAGTGCCGGACATTTTCCTGAGCGGTCCGTTTACCTACAACGAGATGTACGCGCCGGCTTCGATGGACCTGAGCGGGCAGTCCTTCCTGTCGGACATCAACATGGGTCCTGAGTTCCGTCTGGCGGACGGCACCTACAGCGCCATCCCGTTCACCAGCCAGGTGTGGGGCATTCTGTACAACCAGGACGTGTTTGCCGCCGCTGGGATCACCGAGAAACCGAAGACGCTCACCGAGCTGACCGCCGTGTGCGAGAAACTGATCGCCGCCGGCTACATCCCCTTCGCGCAGGGGTACAAGTCCTCCTATGTGAAAAACCAGTTTTTCGGCTTCACCTACGCGGTGGACCCCAACTACGCGGAGAACATCGCCAAGCTCACCGCGAAGGAAGCGAAGCTGACAGATTTCGATTTCATCCAGAAGATCTTTGACACCGCCGAGATCGTGGGCCGCAAGTACACCCAGCAGGATCCCTTTAACGATGACTTTGCCTCCGCCGCGTCCCGCCTGGGCCTTGGCGAGGCCGGAATGATGATCTGCGGCGACTGGATCGTGGCCAACGCGCAGAAGGCCAATCCCGACGCCAAGATCGGCATGATGGCGCTGCCGATGAGCGAAGACCCGGCCGACGCGAAGGTCTACTCCTGCGATTCCATCGGCCTGCACATCAGCAAGACGACCAAGCATCCCGAGGAGGCGCTGGCCTTTGTGAACTGGCTGGTTACCTCCCAGGAAGGCAAGGACTGGATCTCCAAGGATCTCAAGGCGCTGTCCGCCATCAAAGGCGTCTCCCCCGAAGGCGCCATCGCGCTGAACGAGAGTCTGGAGTACATCTCGGCCGGTCAGTCGGGCAATTGGGCGAGCTACCTGTTCCCCAACGGCATCGGCACCGATCAGTCCGAAGTGTATGACCGTTACCTGCTGGGCGAGATGAGCCGCGACGAGGCGATTGAAGCCCTGACCACGATCTGGAGCGAATTCGAGGCGTAATATTTCTCCTTCGCAGAAACCCGCTTCCGGGAAGAGGTTACCCGCGCCAAGCGCGCACGGAAATGAGGATTTACGCGCTTGGCGCGACCCGTTTTACAAGGCAAACGTGCAAAATGGGTCCGCGCTTCCGCCTCTTACTTCGCCCGGATGGTCAATCTACCAGAAAGCAGGGTGATGATGTGTCCTCGGCCAGGAGCCAGAACCTCCGTTTGATGTTGTTTTTATTGCCCGCGTTGACCCTGTTTACGACGTTTGTCATTCTGCCCTTCCTGATGGGCGTCGGGTATTCCTTTTTGGATTGGAACGGCGTCAGCCCGGACTGGGTGTTCGTAGGGCTGAAAAACTACGGTAAAATGTTCAGAAACAAGCACTTTATGCAGTCGCTGTGGTTTACACTCCGTTTTACCGTCGTCACCGTGATCACCCAGAATCTGGGCGCGCTGGTGATCGCGAACCTGCTGGACAGCGTCAAGCGCGGCAAGAACTTTTTCAAGGGCGTTTTTTTTGTGCCCAACGTTCTGTCGGGCGTCATTGTGGCCTTTATCTGGGGGTTTATCTTCACCAAAGTGCTGCCGGGCATCGCGCAGATCACCGGGCTGGAGTTTTTGGGCATCAGCTGGTTCAGTAACCCGACCTACGCCTTCTGGTCAACGGTCATCGTCGCGTTCTGGCTGGGAACGGGATATCTGACCATCGTGTATCTCGCGGGGCTGAACTCCATCGATCCCGCGATCATTGAGGCTGCGAGGATCGACGGCGCGAGCGCTTTTCAGCAGCTGTTCCGCATCAAACTGCCGCTCATCATGCCGTCGGTGATCATCGGTCTGTTCCTCGTGACCATGAACGGCCTCAAGCAGTTTGAAATCGTCTTCCTGATGACTGGCGGAGGTCCCTACCGCTCAACCGAAACGCTGGCGCTCTTAAGCTACAATACGGCGTATGTCAGCCGGAGCTTTGGGGACGCCACCGCTCAGGCGATCATCCTGTTCGTGATCGTCGCCATCGTGACCACAACGCAGCTGCTGCTGCTGAAGAAAAGAGAGGTCGAGAGCTGATGAAACAAAAAAAAGCATCGGCGCTGACCTTCTGCGTTACCCTGGTGCTGGCCATGATCTTCGCCTTCCCGCTGTACCTGATTTTGAGCAACTCCTTCAAAACGTACGGGGAAATCTTCTCCTCGCCGCTGGGACTGCCCAAAGCGCCGACGGTGCAAAACTACGTCAACGCATGGAATCAGGCGGATTTTCTTCATTATTTTGCAAACACCCTCCTGTCAACTTCGGTAGGCCTTTTGATTGTGGTCATCGTCAGTTCGCTGGCCGCATACAAGCTGGCCCGCACAAAGACGAAGCTCAGCCACTTTTTCTTCCTCTATTTTACGCTGTCCATGCTGCTTCCGTTTGAAGTGATCATGTTGCCGCTGGTCAAGATTCTGAAGACTCTGGGCATGCTCAACAACCTGGTCGCGCTGGGCACGGTGCAGGCGAGCATGAGCGCCGCTTTTTCCATCTTCCTGTACCACGGGTTTGTCAAGACGATCCCGCTGGCACTGGAGGAGGCCGCGCGCATCGACGGCGCGGGCGAGCTGAAAACATTCACCGCCGTGATCTTTCCACTCCTCAAACCCATCACCACCACCGTGGTGGTGCTCAATACCCTCACCTACTGGAACTCCTTCCTTCTTCCGCTCCTGACGCTGACCAAGGTGGAGGTGAAAACGCTCCCGCTGTTTTCCTACAGTTTTTTGGGTCAGTATTCCAGTAATTATGACCTGCAGTTGCCCGCGATCATCCTGTCGGGGCTGCCGCTGATAATCTTCTATCTCTTCATGCAAAAAAACATTGAGAAAGGCATTGCCGCCAGCAGCGTCAAAGGCTGATTGGACAGGGAGGGTAAACCATGACCGAGATGACCTCGCGCACAAGAATTTTGAATGCCATCGCCGGAAAAGAAACCGACAAGCTGCCGTTCTGCCCGTTCCTGGCCTATTATTGGGAAACGCTGCCGGCTTCTGTGCGGGAACGCGGTCAGTTTGAATACATGCGGCGCATGGGCGCCGATCCGCTGCTCCGGGGCTTCCACCGGCTTTCCACGCCGGTTTTCAACCGGTGCGAGGTAACGCAGCGGGAAGACGCGCATACCCGGCGCGTTGATTACGATACCCCGGTGGGCAAGCTTCACGCCGAATACCGGCACTCCTCCGACGGGAACACCTGGTTTCTGACCGAGCACCCCGTGACCAAAGAAGAGGATTTCAAGGTGCTGGCCTACCTGCACGAACACATGTCGCTTCGGTACGAGCCGGAAGCGGCGGAAGAAGAACACCGTGCAATCGGAGAACAGGGCGTACTCCTGCCCACCATCGGCGTGATGGACAAGACGGCGTTTCAGTCGCTGGTGGAGTACTGGTGCGGCACGCAGGCCCTGATCTATGCATTGTGCGATTTTCCGGAGGCGGTGGAGGAGGCGCTTCACGTGATGCGGCTCCGGGACCGCGAAACGGTGGTCAATGCCGCTTCTTCCGATTTTGATGGCTTTATCTTCTGGGAGGACAGCTCCACCACCAACATCAGCCCCTCGCTCCACGAGCGGTACGTCCTCCCGCAGATCAACGAATGGGGCGACACGCTCCACGCGAACGGCAAGATCCTCGTCCATCATGGCTGCGGCCATGTCCGTGATCTTATGCCGCTGATCTCTCGGGAGCACATCGACGCGCTGGAGTCCCTGAGTCCGCCGCCGACGGGAAACATTTCGCTGGCGGACGCCCGGAAGGCGCTCAACCCTTCCATCGCGATCATCGGCGGAATCGAACCCACCGTGCTGCTCAATAGCGGCATGGAGGCGTTGGAAGCCTACGTCATCCAGGCTCTGCGGGACACGCAGGGCACCCGGTACGTGCCGGCCAACGCGGACAGCTGCCCGCCCGGCGTAACGGAAGAAAAGTTCGCGCGGATCACGCAGCTTGTCCACGGCTACAAGGCGGCCGGGAAAGGATGCGGCGAAAATGGATGATCAAAAGGTACGGGTCCAGGGTCAGGACCTGCAGGTCTATGTGGAACAGAAGAATCCGGACATCCGGATGTATTACGAATACACCGGCGACCATTTTCGCAAAGGGCAGGATTATAACCTCAAGGTGTTTCGCTTTTCCACCATCACGGGCTTCGAGCGGCGGCCTCGGGGTCTCACGATGCAAATTCGCGGTGATGTATTGTACAACACACAGATGGACAGCGACGGGGAACTGCGCCCGATGATTGACACGCATCGACCGCCTGAACACTTTGACGCATGGCTCGCGCTGGATGTGTGCGAAGACGGCGTATTCCGCCTGCGCGCCGGGAAGGGGACCGCGGCGCAGCAGCACGATACCGTGATGCTGGAGGGCGTCGCGCCTTTACCGGAACCGGAGTTTTCGTTTTGGGAGACTCGCGAGACGCTGGAACTCGCGACTGCCCGCTACCGCGCCGTGCTGACGCGGTCGCCGTTTTCCTTCGCGCTGTACACAGTCTCCGGCAAGCGGATTTATACCCAGGAAAACGACGACCGCGTCCTGGACTTCACGTTTGAGAGCTTTCCGTTCGGATTCGTGGAAAACCCCGAAACGGGCGAGAAAATCGCCGTATGCACCGGGCGGATGGAACACGACGAGCGGTTCTACGGGTTCGGAGAGCAGTATTCCAAAGTGGAAAAGACCGGTCAGGAAGTGGACGTCTTCATCACGGACCCGCTATCCGTCGGTTCGGCGCGTACGTATGTGTCGCTTCCGTTTTACTTCAGTTCAGCGGGCTACGGTCTGTATTGGAACACGCATTTCCGCAGCAAGTTCTTCATGGGCAACCGTTCCAACCGCGCGATCAGCGCGCATGTGTACGGCGATGCGGTGATGGATCTGTTCTATTTCTGCGGGGAAACCCCCGGGGAGATCCTGGAGCGGTATACGGACATCACCGGCAAAAGCCCGAAACTTCCGGCATGGTCTTACGGGCTGTGGATGAGCCGATGCTCCTACCGTACGCAGGCGGAGGTGCTGGCGGTCGCGGAGGAACTGCGGCGGCATGAGATCCCCTGCGATGTGCTCAACATCGATACGGACTGGTTCGCCCAGCCCTGGGCCTGCGACTGGCAGTTTGGGCCGGACAACTTTCCGGACCCCAAGGCGATGTTTGATCAGCTGGCGGAAATGGGCTTCAAGGTGTCCCTGTGGCAGAAGCCCTACCTGACGGCGGAACGCCTGCCCTACCTGACGGCGGAACTGGACGCGAAGGGGTGGCTGCCGCACAACGAGGCGGGCCGCATGTCCCGCGCAAACCCCGTGCTGGACTTCAGCAACCCGGAGTGCCGCGAATGGTACAAGGATAAGCTGAAAGCCTTGATGCGCCTGGGTGCGAAGGTCATCAAGACCGACATGGGGGAAGGCGCGGCGCCGGAAGGCGTCTACCATCAGTATTCCGGCGCGGAAATGCACAACATCTATACGTATCTCTACGCTCGGACGGCCTGGGAAGCCACGATCGAAGCGCAGGGCGAGGGGCTTTTGTGGGGCCGCTCGACGTACGCGGGCGGGCAAAAATACCCGATTCACTGGGCGGGGGATCCCTTCTGCACCTACGACGGACTGCGCTTTTCCATCCGTTCGGGCCTTTCCATGGGACTCTCCGGGTTTACCTACTGGAGCCATGACATCGGCGGCTTTCTGGGGCGGCCGGACGCGCGACTCTACGTGCGCTGGGCGCAGGCGGGGATGTTCTGTTCCCACGCGCGCTGCCACGGCGCGAACAACCCCCGTGAGCCCTGGACGTTTGGCGCGGAAGCCGAAGCAATCTTCCGAAAGTATGACCGCCTGCGCTACCGTCTTCTTGCTTATATCCAGGAAACGGCGGAGGCCTGCGCGGGCCGGGGCCTGCCCGTCATGGCGCACATGCTGCTTCACTATCCCGGCGACAGGACCTGCTGGCAGATTGAGGATCAGTGGATGTTCGGGGACCAACTGATGGTGGCGCCGGTTCTTTCCGACAGGGATGAAAGGGAAGTGTACTTCCCGGACGACCTCTGGTATGATTTTGCCGATCATCGGGTGGCCGATACGGGCTGGCAAACGGTTCATGCGCCGCTTGAGCATCTGCCCCTGTATGTGCGGGGCGGCAGCATTCTGCCCATGATCGCCGCGCAGGAGGCCGTTCCCTCCGAGGCGCAGCCGGTATCCCTGACGGTTTTCGCCAAGGATTCGGGCACGTCCACGCTCAATCTGCGCGGGGTGCAGGTGCGGGCGAAGTTTGAAAAGGGCCGGGTCACGCTGTCCGTTCCCCAAGGCCTCAACGTTTCGCAGATTGAGGCCGTCCCGCCCCAGACCGAATGCGTCGTTGTGGATGGGTAATGTACGGGCTCAGCGGATTCCGGCATGACGGCGCTTGATGATTATTGCGGAGTGCCTTCAAATCGTTAGGATGCAATGCCGGGGCTGGGACGCACGAGGTTCCCGCCCCGGTATTTGTCTCTTGCGGAAAGCAGGGCTCATACCAATTCCAAATGTGAATCACTCGTTACGCCGGTTCTGCGCGAAAAGATTCAGTCCAACGGGGAATTCATATTTTTGATTGGTTTAGAAGCGTTGTATCAAGCGGAGGGCGATACCGCCGGGCGGATCAATTTCCACGTGAAAGAAGGTTTGGCCGGATCGGATCACTGGCCGCATAACGGGAACTCCTTTGTGCGCGGGAACCCGCTTGACAGAAATGGAAATACCGTCTATACTGTTTGTGCATACCGGGGAGCTTGTGTGGCAGGCTGAGAGGAAGCCGTTAGGCTTCGACCCGCATTACCTGATTTGGATAATGCCAACGCAGGAAACATATGAACGTTTTTTGCCGCGACGGGTATGTTCCCGTCGTGGCGTTTTTTCGTGAAAGGGGGTGACCGCACGTGAAAAAACTCCTGCCCGTCTGGGTATGTCTTGCGCTCGTTGTACTGTGGGAAGCGTGCGTGCGCATCCTGCGCGTGCCGTCGTATGTGCTGCCCGCGCCTTCGAGCGTGCTTCTGGCGCTGGCTGCCGATGGCGCCACGCTGGCGGGACACGCGTTGGTAACGGTGGGGGAGGCCGCGTCCGGCGTTGCCATCGCGCTTGTCTGCGCGCTGGCACTGGGCATTCTGATGGACGCGTTTCCTACCTTCCGCCAGAGCGTGTACCCCATTCTGGTCGTGACGCAGACCGTGCCGATGATCGTCCTGGCACCCATCCTGATCATCTACCTGGGATTCGGCCTTGCGCCCAAGATTCTGACCGTCGTCCTGATGTGCTTTTTCCCGGTCGCCGTCAGCTTAGCGGACGGGATGCGGGAGATGGACCCGGCGTATTCGCATCTGGTCCGGTCCTACGGCGCGTCCAGGATGCAGACGTACGCGCTGGTCAAAATCCCGTACGCGCTGCCGTCGCTTGTGTCCGGGCTGAAGATCGCGGCCACCTACTCCATCAGCGGCGCGGTCGTGGGGGAGTGGATCGGCGCGCAGCAGGGGCTGGGTTATTACCTTTTGCGGGTCAAAAACAGTTACGCGCTGGACAAGATGTTCGCGTGCGTGCTGCTGATCGTGGTTTTGTCCATTCTAATGAACGGCGTCGTGCTGCTTGCCGGAAGGTTCGCGATGCCCTATGGAAAGAGAAAGAAGGTTGAGCTTTCATGAAAAAGTATGTCGTCCTGATCGCGGTTCTGTGCGCGATGGCGCTCTCCATCCCCGCCTTCGCGGCGGAGGACCTGACGGTTATTCTGGACTATGTCGCCAACACCAATCACACCGGCCTGTACGTGGCCCTGGACCAGGGCTGGTATGCCGACGAAGGGCTGAATGTCAAGATTGTGGAGCCCACCGAGGGCGCCACTGCCACGCTGATCGCCGTGGGCAAGGGGCAGATCGGCATCAGCTATCAGGAGGATGTGACCATCGCGCGTACGCTCGACGAGCCGCTGCCCATCCGCGCCATCGCGACGATTCTCCAGCACAACACCTCCGGCTTTGCCACCTATCAGGGCAAGGGCATCAAGTCTCCCGCAGACTTCGAGGGCAAGACCTACGCCGGCTGGGGCGGTCCGGGCGAGGAAGCCGTTTTAAAAGCGGTCATGAAAAACGCGGGCGCGGATTTTTCCAAGCTGAACATGGTGATCTCCGACGGATCGGGCTTTGCGGCGCTCAAAGACCAGGTGGACATCATGTGGTTCTTTGAGGCGTGGGACAGCATCAAGTGCCAGATGAACGCCTTCCCGATCGACTACATGCCGCTCAAGGACCTGGACCCGAGGCTGGACTACTACACCCCGGTCATCATCACCAGCGAGGACATGATCCAGAATCACCCGGACGAATTGCGCGCTTTTCTGCGCGCCACGACCAAGGGGTACGCGTACGCCGCGGCGAACCCGGAGGAAGCGGCCAAGATCCTTGCGAAGTTCGCGCCGGATAATTCGCTTGAGATGCTCACGCTGTCACAGAAGTACCTGGCGGACAAATACATCGCTGACGCGCCTCGCTTTGGCGAGATGAAGGACAGCGTTTGGGACGGTTATACGCAGTTCTGCCAGGACTACGGCGTGATTCCGAAGGCCATCACCGCCGATTGGCTTTATACCAATGATTTCCTGCCCGAAGCGAATGGACAGTAAGGATTATAAAGTCGAAATCCGGCGCCTGCGCTTTCAGTACGAGCGCAAACCGCTGCTGGAAGACGTTTCGCTTCATGTCGCCGAGGGGGAGTTTGTCTCCCTCCTCGGCGCGTCGGGGTGCGGTAAATCCACGGTTTTAAACCTTCTGGCGGGCATCCTCCGGCCTGATTCGGGCGAGATGCTGGCGGACGGACAGCCCATTTCCGGTATGAGCGGGCATTTCGCGTATATGCCGCAGAACGATCTGATGTTTCCATGGAAGACAATTCTGGAGAACGTGTGCCTGTACGGGCGCATCCACGGCGGCGTGCGGCAGGCGCGTAAGCAGGCGAGGGCGCTGTTCCCTGCGTTTGGGCTGGCTGGGTACGAGAACGCCTATCCCCATGAACTCTCCGGCGGGATGCGCCAGCGGGCCGCGTTTTTGCGTACGGCGCTGTGCGGCGCGGACATCCTGCTCCTCGACGAACCCTTCGGCGCGCTGGACGTGATCTCCCGCGGTGACATGCAGGACTGGCTGTGCGCGATGAAGGAGAGACTGAACCGGACGGCGCTTTTGGTGACCCACGATGTGGACGAGGCAATCTACCTGAGCGACCGCATCTACGTGCTGGGCGGAACGCCCACCCGCGTCGTCCGAGAAGTCTCCATTGCGGAAGACGACCGCACGCGGGATTGGCTGTACGACCAGGGCGCGCTCCGAAAGGCGCTGCACGCCGCGATCCGCGGGGAGGAAGCAAGAGAATGATCGACGCGCACGCGCATCCCGGAACCAAGGCGGAACTGCGCGTCCGCATGGAGCAGGGCATACGCACGCTATTGTGCGGCGTCGATCCCGCGTCGGCGGCGGAGGTGCTTCGTATTGCGGCAGACAGTTTCCTTTTCGCCCCATGCTGCGCGCTGCACCCGTGGAAAGCCGCAGCCCACCGCGCGGAGGACATGCTGCCGTTTCTGGAAGCGTGCCCTGTGGTGGGTGAAACGGGCCTGGACAGCGTGTGGTGCGATGTGCCCGTGAACGCCCAGATGGATGCGTTTTTATGGAACCTCGATTATGCCGAAAGAACCCAGAAGCCGGTTGTTTTGCACACAAAGGGAAAGGAGCGGGAGATCGCCCGCATCCTGAAGAGCCATTCCATGCGCAAGGTGGTGCACTGGTACTCCTGCGAGGAGCCGCCCGACGACTATTTGGATCAGGACTGTTACTTTACCATCGGCCCCGACGCTGAGAAAAACGCCGCGGTGAAACGGGTGATCGCGCTTGCGCCGCTCGAGAGGCTTTTGACCGAGACCGACGGCCTGGAGGCGGTCCATTGGGCGCTTGGAAAAGCGGTGCGCGCAGGCGAACTCCCCATGGTACTGCGCGCGGGCATGCGCGTCATTGCGGAGGAGAAGCGTCTGGCGATTGAGGAGGTCGAGGCCGCGCTGGAGCGCAATTACGACGCGCTTCTCAAACGAAAATAGAATTGTAAATCCTCGTGGCGCGAAATACGCGCGAATGAGAAATGCGAAGACAAAGAGCTCTTGCTTTTATATACGGATCATTGCCTGTGCAGACGGCGAAACATGCGCGGTGTGAAGCCGGTTGCGTCTTTGAAGGCCATGATGAAGTGGCTGGTATCGTGATACCCGATGCTTGCGCTGATTTGCTGGATTTCCATGCCCGGACGGTTGATCAGCAGTTCTTTCGCCCGGTTGAGGCGGGTGTTGATCAGATACCGGCGGGGGGAGCAGCCCAGGAAGCGCCGGAACAGGCGAATCAGGTATTGCGGCGAAACGTACACCGAGCCAGAGAGCCGCGCCATGTCGATATCCTGCGCATATTCTGTTTCAATTAGCCGCATCGCGGGCGCGACATACTGCTGGTACAGCGGGCTTGAGAAATCCTGCTGGGCTTCGCAGGTGCGGTGAATGTCCATGAGCAGCCGGTAACAGTCCAGAGACAATTGATAGGGGTCCAGCCGCTGCATTTCGTAGCGCGTCATGACCTCATCGATCCACGCCTGAATCGCGCGGCCCTCGCCCTGCCTCAGAAGAATATAGGGTGCCTCACCGACGATCATCCCGATGCTGGCGGCCAGCCTACCGGTGAAAGTGACGAACGAAGTCATCCATTCCCCCTCCGCCGCCCGGTATAGATGGGGCGTGAACGGCGCGATCATCACGCCCGCGCCTTCCGGCAGCGCCAGCCGCTTTCCGCACAAGGTAATCTCGCCCGCGCCGCGCTCCGTCTGCAGCCAATGGTACTGGGGAAAGCCGTTCGGGCGCTCGATGCGCTCCTGTTTCCAGCGGTTGCCGATGCTGTCGACGGTGAGGGGCGTGTCCGAAGACGCCGGGTTGAAGTAGATGGGCATGCTCGTTCACCTGTTTCAGAAAATCCTATCTTTTAGTGTAACAGGTCATACTATTTTGGGCAAGCGGCATTTATAATGAACGTATCAATACTTCCGAAGGAGAGATGGAAATGGGTGCGCCGTTTGCGCGGATTCTCTATGGAGGGGATTATAACCCCAATCAGTGGCCCAGGGAAATCTGGGACGAGGACATGCGGCTTTTCAGAATGGCGGGGATCAACAGCGCGACGGTCAACGTGTTTTCCTGGGCGAAAATTCAGCCGTCGGAAGATGAATACTGTTTTGACGAGCTGGATGCGGTCATCGAAACGCTCGGCCGCGAAAACCATGACATCGTGCTGGCCACCGCCACCGGAGCGCTGCCCGCCTGGATGTTCAAGCGGTACCCGGAGGTGGCGCGCACCGATTACGAGGGGCGCAGGCACAAGTTTGGCCAGCGGCACAACGCCTGCCCCAACAGCCTCGTGTATCAGAAGTACGCCACCCGCCTCGCCGGGAAACTGGCCGAGCGGTATGGCAAAACTGGGCGCGTCAAGTGCTGGCATGTAAACAACGAGTACGGCGGCATCTGCTACTGCGAGAATTGCGAGAAAGCCTTCCGCGTGTGGCTGAGAGAGAAGTATAAAACCCTCGAGGCGCTGAACCGGGCGTGGAACATGGAATTCTGGGGCCATACGGTTACGGACTGGGACGAGATCGTTGCCCCCAACGCGCTGGGCGACGGAATCGAGCAGGACAAGACCGCCTTCCAGGGCCTCTCCATCGATTATATGCGTTTCAATTCCGACAGCCTCCTGGAGAACTTCAAGCTGGAGCGGGACGCCATCCGGAAGTACGATCCTAAAGCCCCCGTCACCACCAACCTGATGGGTACCTACAAGCAGCTGGACTACTTTAAGTGGGCTGAGGAAATGGACGTCGTCGCCTGGGACAACTATCCCGCCTACGACACGCCCTGGAGCTTTACGGCCATGCGGCACGACCTGATGCGCGGCCTGAAGCGGCAGCCCTTCATGCTCATGGAACAGACGCCCAGCCAGCAGAACTGGCAGCCCTACAATTCGCTGAAAAAACCCGGGCAGATGCGCGCTCAGAGCTACCAGAGCATGGCCCACGGCGCGGACACCATTCAATTCTTTCAATTGCGCCGTTCGGTGGGCGCCTGCGAAAAATTCCACGGCGCGGTCATCGAACACGTCGGCACGGAAGACACCCGCGTGTTCCGGGAAGTCGCCCAATTGGGGCGCGAGTTGAAGGCGCTGGGCGACCGTTTACTGGGCGCGGACAACCCGGCAAAGGTGGGTATCGTCTTCGATTGGGACAACTACTGGGCGCTGGAGTATGCCAGCGGGCCGAACGTGGATTTGACGTATGTCGATCAGATCCATCGGTATTACCGCTTTTTCTACGAGAGGAACATCCCGGTGGACATGATCCCGGTGGACGCGGACTTCTCAAAGTACGGTCTGGTGGTCGCGCCCGTTCTGTATATGATCAAAGAGGGCGTGGCCGAGGCGCTGGAGGCGTATGCGCGGCAAGGTGGAACACTGGTGACCGGGTTCATGAGCGGCATCGTGGATCAGTCCGACAACGTCCATCTGGGCGGATATCCGGGGCCGCTTCGGAAGCTTGCGGGCGTCTGGGCGGAGGAGATCGACGCGCTGGCGCCGGATCAGCAGAATGCGCTGCGCTTTGAGGACGGCGTGGAGGCTTCCTGCGGCCTGCTGTGCGACATCCTCCATCCGGAGGGCGCGGAGGTGCTCGCGCGCTACGGCAGCAACTTCTATGCGGGCAGCCCTGCGGTAACCCGCAACGCCTATGGGCAGGGGCGCGTGTACTACGTTGGGACGCAGCCGGAAGCCGATGCGCTTGCCAAAGTGCTGGGCATGGCCGTGACGGACGCGGGCGCTTCCTCTGTGATTGACGAGGCGACCAGGCTGGAAGTCACCTGCCGCGTCCTTGAAGGCCATAAATACTGCTTCATTATTAACCTGACGAAGGAGGCACAGCCGCTGCCGCGCCGCTTCGCGGGCATGGCGGATCTTTTGACAGGCAGGGAACTGACGGAAGAGACGATGCTGGTTCCCTACGATACGTTCCTGGTGTGCGAAACGGCGTAAGCCAGAAGATGGAAGATTGAACGCGGGGATTTCTGAGCGCCGGAAGCGCGAAAATCTCCGCGCTCTTTTTATCCCAAACTGCAAACGTTCATGATTCGTTACTCCGGATTTTTTCGCAGGATGGTGCTTACGCCCGCGCCTGCGCCGCGCTTTTTTTATGCGAAGGCGCATGCCGGAGGGCCGGGAAGCGGCAGGCACCCTGCCATCTTCGGGCGTACCAACCTAAAGGTCAATAGCGGAAGAGGATTGTGTTGACATTGTTACCTGCAGGATGTACTATTTTATGCATGTATGCAAATGCAAAGGAGCATTCGACAATGTTTGATATGCCCGTTTATTCCGAGCCTGATTTTTCCGCGCCCGCGCTGCGCGATGCGCCCGACGCGGTCCTTGCGCCCGCCCCGGCCGATGGCGTTGCCCCGGATAATTACCACGCCACATCGATTTTCCCAGAATATGTCA
>CALGYL010000236.1 GCA_937934775.1 uncultured Clostridia bacterium | reverse complement strand
CTCCGCCCTTGGATTCCAGATCATGGTGCTTCCTCCCTTACCGTTCTTCCGTGCTGCATGGGTGCTTGTATATGGCTATACATTCTCCATTATAGACCAAAGCGCCGGTGAAATCAAATGGGGGATTTGGCGGGAGCGTAAATTTTGTAAAATAAAAAGGCGTTGAAAAACATGGGGTTTTTCAACGCCTGGGGATCAGGAAGGGCTATGGATGGCGATCGTTATTCCTTGGGTTCCTCGGGCGACGGCTCCTCGGGCGCTGCCTCTTCCGGCGCGGGTTCGCTGGGCTGTTCCGCGGTGGGCGGTTCGGGCGCGGGGGAGGGCGCCGGCCAAATGATCTCCGCGCCGCCCGCGGTCATCGTCCGGGGCGCTTCGGGCTCGGGCTCCTTGGGCGCTTCCGGCTCCGGCTCGGGTTCGGGTTCCGGCTCGGGTTCGGGTTCCGGCTCCGGCTCCGGGCGCGGCGGCTTGGGCAGCTTGGTGCCGCAGCTTGCGCAGAAGCTGGCCTCGATGGGCTGTACGCCGCCGCAGTTGGGGCAGCGGCTCTGATGCTTCAGCGCGTCAATTTCCTTGCGCGTCGCCTCGCACTCGGCTTCCAGTTGGGTGACTTTCTGACAGAACAGGTCGGCCGCTTCGCATGCGCCGCCCGCCCCGCGCATAGAATAGTAGGCCTTTCCGATCTGCAGGAAGAGCTGCTCAATCTCGGCCTCCTTGGCAGAGATGCGGCTGTTCAGCCGGGCGACCTCCGCGGCTTCCTGTGTCTTCTGACCAACGTTCTTGGCCACTTCAGACACGCGTTTTCCGAAATCCTGAAACAGTGGCATGCAATACACCTCATTTCCTGTTGCGTTCAAGTGTATGATGAGCGGCGGGAATAGTTGCCGCCTCTACCACACAGTGTGCCCTATTTTCCGGGAAAAAGCAAGCGTGGCACGGAAAGTTCGGGAAATTGTATGAATTATGCCTCAAAGAACGCATACTGTACCCGGAGGCGTTTGTCGTGCTGACGATCTTCATTCGTGCGATCATACTGTATCTGGCTATGGTGGCCACCATGCGCGCGACCGGAAAACACCAGTTGGGCCAGTTTCAGCCCTACGAATTCGCGCTGGCCATCATGGTGGCGGACCTTCTGGTAACGCCGATGGCGGACATCTCTACGCCGCTGTTCCACGGGCTTCTGCCCATCCTGGCGCTGTACGTGGTCAACGGCTCGTTGACCCTCCTGTGCATGAAGAGCGACCGCATCCGTGCGTTCATCTCAGGCAAGCCTTCGGTGGTGGTGTCCCGGGGGATCATCAGCAAGGTGGAACTGGAACGGCTTTGCATGAGCCTTTCCGACTTGCAGGAGGGCCTTCGGGAGGCGGGCTTCCTGGACCCCAGCACCTGCGGCACCGCCATTGTGGAGACGGATGGCAACATCACCGCCTTTCCGCACGCCGCCAAGCGCGCCGTTACCACCGAGGATTTGAACCTTCGGCCCGGCTACGAGGGCCTGCCGCTGATCCTGATTGAAAACGGGAGGCTGCAAAAGCACAACCTGTCCATGTCGGGGAAGGATGAGGGCTGGCTTCGGGCGCTTTTGGGCCATTACGGGATGGAGTTCTCCAAGGTGCTGATCGCAAGTCTGGATACTCAGGGCGGACTGCACGTGCAGGACATGCGGGGCAGCATCCTGCACATTCTGGCCTTGACCAGCCAGGAGGTCGTCTGGTAATGCGGGCAAAACTGATCGGCGTGATCGCGGTGGCGGTGGTGGCCATCTCGTTTTGCCTGACGTGCCTGATGGTGGTCACCCACGCCGCCGGGCAGATGGAGGAGCTTTCGATGCAGGCGGAGGACCTGGTTGACCGCGGGCAGTTGGAAGACGCCGCCGCGAAGATGGCGCAACTGGCGTCGGAGTGGAAGCGGCACCAGCCGTTTCTTGAGATGCTGATTTCCCACGACGAAATGCACACGGTGGTCGAGCGGTATACCGAGGCGGAAATCAGCCTCCGGGACGGTCGCCTGGACGACTTCTCCAAGTCGATGTCGCTTCTTATGGAGATGCTGGATCACATCCGGGAGCAGGAAAGGGTCCGGTGGGGAAACGTGCTGTAACGCGGAACCAGACGGTACCAGCCAAAAGACACCGGGCCGCGGGCGTAAGCCCGCGGCCCGGCTGCGTCACTCAAGGAAGCCGTCCTTCTCGATCTTCATGATCATGTCCACCCGGCGCTGGTGCCGCCCGCCCTCGAAGGCTGCGTCCAGAAAGGTGTCCACGATCATCTTGGCCAGTTCGCTGCCCACCACCCGCGCGCCGAAGCACAGGATGTTGGCGTTGTTGTGGGCGCGGGCCATTTTGGCGCTGTAGGGCTCGGAGCATACCGCCGCGCGAATGCCGGGCACCTTGTTGGCCGCCAGGCTCATGCCGATGCCGGTGCCGCAGATCAGGATGCCCAGTTCGCATTCGCCGCCCGCCACCGCGCGGGCGGCCATGTCGGCATAGACTGGGTAATCGTCGGTGGGGCGGGGGACCGTGATGTCATAGACCACCGGTTCCAGCCCGCGCTCTTCCAGATGGGCGCGGATAATCTCGCGAAGATCGGAGGCTGCGTGGTCGGATGCGAGTGCGATTTTCATTGGGAGCACCTCTTGTCGTTCATGCGCGTACAAAACGCGCCTTGTTGTAGTTTACCCGGTTTTGTTCGCTTTCGAACAGTTCCCGCATTATCCAGATACACCGGAATCTGTATGACTGCCTGATACTTGTAAAGTCCCTTTTGCGGGGTCAAGGGGGGATCATTCCTCTTGGCGTTTGTTCCGTCAGCGCGTGCTCTTGTCGTAGGGCACGCCGCTGGCCCCGGGCGCCTGGGATTTCGCACTAGTGAAGGCCAGCACGATCAGCGTGGCGACGTAGGGGATCATCTTGTAGATGTCCGAGGAAATGGGCAGACTCTGAAGGCCCGGAATGCCCGAGTAGGCGGCCGCGATGGTCTTCATCAGGCCGAAGAACAGCGCCGACAGGAGAATCCGGAGCGGCTTCCACTGGCCAAAGATCAAAACCGCCAGCGCCAGGAAGCCGTAACCGGCTACGGTGGCGTTGAAGTTGGTGGAGGTGGGCACCACGAACACCAGCCCGCCCAGACCCGCCAGCGCGCCGGAGATCAGTACGCCCGCGTAGCGAATCTTGTAGACGTTGACGCCCACACTGTCCGCCGCCTGCGGATGCTCGCCGCAGGCGCGGAGCCTGAGACCGAACTTGGTCTTGTACAGCACGAACGCCGCCGCCGCGAGGATGACGAGCCCCACGTAGGTGGTGATGTAGCAGTTCTGGAACAGAAGCGGCCCGAAAATCGGGATGTCGCCCAGCACCGGCACCTTTTGAATGAAGAAGGTGTTGGTGAACTGGATCTGCTGCACGCCGTTGCTCTGCAGCGTCCGGGCCAGGTAGATCGCAAAGGCCGGGGCGAACATGTTCAGCGCGGTGCCGGAGATGGTCTGATCCGACCGAAGCGAGATCGCCGCGTACGCGTGGAAAAACGCGAAGACAAGCCCGGCGCCCGCCGCGATCACGATGGCCAGCAGCAATTGCCCCTGCCCGCTCATGAAGCCCTGGGTCTTATTGATGAAGAAGATCGACGCGAACGCGCCCATCACCATGATGCCTTCCAGCGCGATGTTGACCACGCCGCTGCGCTCGGAGAACATGCCGCCCAGCGCCACGATCAATAGCGGGATCGAGAAAAACATCATCTGCTGAAAGAGAAAGAAGATCGTATCCATTTATGCGCCCTCCCCTCCGCCGCCCGCGCCGCGCTGCGCTTTTCTTTTGCCGGCACGGCCGATCAGGTCGCGCACGAGAAGCGAGAACGCGCTGAAGTAGATGACCATCGCGATGATGATGTCGATGACCTCCTGCATGAACTTGAGGCTCTGCAGGTAGGAGCCGCCCACCGAGATGTAGGCGATGAACAGCGCCGAGAAGATGATGCCGATCGGGTTGGAAAGCCCCAGAAGCGCCACTGGAATGCCGTTGAAGCCCTGGGCAGACAGGACTTCCTCCACGTGGATGTGCATACCGCTGGAGGGCGCCAGGTACATCAGCGCCCCCGCCGTCCCGGCCAGCGCGCCGGCCAGCACCATTGAAAGGATAATGGTGCGCTTCTCGCTGATGCCCGCGTAGCGCGCGGCGTTTTTATTGAAGCCGCAGGCCTTGAGTTCATAGCCGAAGGTGGTCTTGTTGAGCAGGATGTATATGACCACCGCCAGAAGGATGGCGATCAGGATGCCTGCGTTGACGCTGGACACGTCCACATACTTGCCCGTCAGGTTGTAGAAGACCTTGTCCAGGCCAGCCTTGGGGAGGACCGCGCCCGCCAGCACGTTCTTGGTCTGGTTCTTGGTGGAGTCAAAGATAGCCGAACCCCGGACCAGGAAGTTGATCCCGTACATGCCGATGTAGTTCATCATGATTGACGAGATGACCTCGTTGACGTTGAGCACTGCCTTGAAAAAGCCGGGCACCAGGCCCCAGATGCCGCCTGCCAGCATGCCCATCAGCAGGGCGACGACCCAGTGAAGTCCGCCGGGCAGGAACGACCACGTGCAGCCCACCCACACCGACACCGCGCCGCCCACCATGAGTTGGCCCGGCGCGCCGATGTTGAATAGGCCCGTCTTGAACGCGAAGCCCACCGAAAGGCCGGTCATGATCAGCGGCGTCGCCAGGTACAGCACCTGGCCCAGCCCCTTCATGCCGTTGTTGAAGCCGCCCTTGAGGATGATCAGAAGCCCCTGGAAGGCGCTCTCGGGCTTGGTGATCAGAAGAATCACAAACCCGGCCAGGAGTCCTGCCAGAATGGCGATCAGCGAGGCCGACGCGTTTCTCAGGCCCTGCTTTTTCATGAGGCGCTCCCCCTTTTCGAACCGGCCATGTACAGGCCGATCTCCTGAATGGTCGCGGCCTCGGGGTCCAGCTGCGCGACGATCCGTCCCTCGAAGATCACGATGATTTCATCGGAAAGCGACTTGACCTCATCCAGTTCCAGCGAGATTAAAAGCACCGCGCAGCCCCGGTCGCGGGCCGCCACCAATTGCTTGTGGATGTACTCGATGGCGCCGACATCCAGGCCTCGGGTGGGCTGCACCGCGATCAGAAGATCGGGCTCCAGGCTGATCTCCCGGGCGACGATGGCCTTTTGCTGGTTGCCGCCGGACATGCTGCGGGCGATGGTGGCGCCCCCCTGGCCGGAGCGGATGTCGAAGCGCTCGATCAGTTCGTTCGCGTGCTTTTCCACCGCGCCGAAGCGGATGAACCCGTGGTTCTGATACGCCGGGGTCTGATAGCTTTTCAGTACCAAATTTTCCGCCAGCGTGTAGTCCAGCACCAGGCCGTGCTTGTGCCGGTCCTCCGGGATGTGGGAGAGCTTGAGGTCGTTCCGGTGGCGGATCGAAGTGCGGGCGATATCCGCGCCATGCAGCAGAATCCGGCCGGAGTCGGTGGCGGCGAGGCCGGAAATCGCGTAGACCAGCTCGCTCTGGCCGTTGCCGTCGATGCCCGCGACGGTCACGATCTCGCCGCGGTGGACCGAGAAGCTCACGTCGTTCAAAAGCAGCTTGTGGTGGTGGCGGGAGCGCATGGATACGTGCTCCAGCGTCAGAACCGCGTCGCCCGGCGTCGCCTTGTCCTTCTCAATCGAGAAGTTGACCTTGCGGCCCACCATCATCTCGGACAGTTCTTCCTTGGTGACAGACGCCACGTCCACCGTGCCGATGTACTTGCCCTTGCGCAGAACCGTGCAGCGGTTGGACAGTTCCTTGATCTCCGCCAGTTTGTGGGAGATAAACAGGATCGACTTGCCCTCCGCCGCGAGGCCCCGCATGATGTGCATCAGCTCATCGATCTCCTGAGGCGTCAGGACCGCAGTCGGCTCGTCGAAGATCAGCACCTCGTTCTCGCGGTAGAGCATCTTGAGAATCTCGACGCGCTGCTGCATGCCAACAGTGGTGTCCTCGATTTTCGCGTCCGGATCGATCATGAGACCGTATCGCTCGGACAGTTCCACCACCTTGCGCCGGGCTTCGTCCATCCTGAGAACGCCCCGCTTGACCGTCTCGACGCCCAGGATGATGTTCTCCAGTACCGTCATGTTGTGCACGAGCTTGAAGTGCTGGTGCACCATGCCGATGCCGGCCTGGTTGGCGTCGTTGGGGTTGCGGATGGCGATGGGTTTTCCGTTTTTGCGGATCTCGCCGGCGTCCGGCTGGTACAGGCCGAACAGAACGCTCATCAGCGTCGACTTGCCCGCGCCGTTTTCCCCCAGCAGCGCATGGATCTCGCCCCGGATCAGCCGGAGTGTGATGTCGTCGTTGGCGCGTATACCGGGGAAGTCCTTGGTGATGCCAATCATCTCGATGACATAATCCAAGTCAATCACTCCACTGGCAGCGATCGCTGCGTCAAAATTCAAACGCAGGGGCAGATTCTCGAATCTGCCCCTGCCCTAAGGTTACCGTTTATTACCCGATCAGGTTGACCTTGGCGATTTCGGGCTTCAGGTCCACGGGGCTCTCGATGGCCGTGCCATCCTTGGCGTCCTTCTGGGGGACGACTTCGCCCTTGGCCAGCTTGGCGTAGATGGCGTCGTAGTCGGCCTGGGTGAAGGTTTTGAACTTGGAGGTAGCCATCGGCAGCGCGACGCCGTCTTTGTCCGCGCCCAGAACCCAGGCTTCGCCGCCGGGGAACTTGCCGTCGTAGTAGGCGGTCAGCGCCTGGGTGACGGCCGCGCTCAGACCCTTCATGGCCGAGGTGATGACCGTGGCGGATTCGCTGCTCTGGTCGACGTCAACGCCGATGACCTTGCCGTCCTTGGACGCTTCGGCCGCCGCCATGACGCTGTTGCCCACCGCGCCGCCGCAGGCGAAGATGACCTGAATGCCGTCATTGTACCAGGAGGAAGCCATGGCCTGCGCTTCGGGCGTGGCCGCGAAGCCGCCGGTGTAGTTGTAGTTGATGGCGACGTCCGTCAGGCCCAGTTCCTTGGCCGCGTAGTCGGCGCCCTGCACGAAGCCGTAGCCGTAGCGCACGACCGCCGGAACCGCCATGCCGCCCATGAAGCCCAGCTTGGTGTAGCCGTCCTTGACGGCCGCGTAGCCGGCCAGGAAGCCCGACTGCTCCTCGGCGAACACGATGCCCACCGCGTTTTTCTCGGTGCGGTACTCGGAGTAGTCCGCGTTGTGGGGATTGCCGTCGATCAGGACGAAGTTGACATCCGGATACTTGTCCTGTGCGATGAAGATCGGCTCTTCAAACAGGTAGCCCGGCGTCACGATGACCTTGGCGCCATCGGCGATGGCCTGGTCAATGCGCTCCACGTAGATTTCCGTGGACTGGGCGGACGGCTGATAATAGTTGTAGGTCTTGCCATTGGCTTCCGCATAGGCCTTGATGGCTTCCCAGGTGCCTTGGTTGAAGGACTTGTCATCGATGGTGCCGATGTCGGTGATCATGCCGATTTCGTAGGTCTCGGCAAGCGCGGCTGCGCACACGCCCAAGCTGAGAATCAGCGCCAAAATCAAGGATACGAGTTTCTTCATAGCGGCTGCCCTCCTGAAAATATATGTTGCCCGCTTTGCGGGCCGGGGTGTACACATTATACCAGATGCGCGCTAAATAGGGAAGTGCCGTAATATACAAATTCTTCGGGTTTGACAGGGGGAGGCTTTAGGGTATATCATGGTCATATCAAAACTTCAAAGGGGCGAAATGAAGCCGATGAAAAAAGTTCTTTCACTTTTGGTCGCGGTTCTTTTGTTTGTGTCCGGGATACAGGTTGCGCTGGCGGAGGTCGCGCCCGTCCAGGTGCGGGTGGCTTCGCTGAAGGGACCAACCTCAATGGGCCTTGTGAAACTGATGCAGGACGACGCCGAGACCAAAGCGTATACTTTCACCGTCGCCGGCGCCGCGGATGAAATCGTGCCGCTCATCGCCAAGGGCGACGTCGACATTGCACTGATTCCCTGCAATCTGTCCAGCGTGCTTTGGAACAAGCTGAAGGGCGGTGTTCAGATCGCCGCGGTCAATACGCTGGGCGTTCTCTACGTGGTGGAAGCCGGAGATACGGTGAAGACCGTCGGCGACCTCAAGGGCAAGACGCTCTACTCCACAGGCAAGGGCACCACCCCCGAGTATGCGCTGAATCATGTTTTGAAGCTGAACGGCCTGGATCCGGCCGCGGATCTGACCATTGAGTACAAGTCCGAATCCACCGAGGTGGCGGCGGCGCTGGAAAACGGCACGGCGACCCTTGCGATGCTGCCCCAGCCCTACGTGACGGCGGTCATGGCGCAGAACCCCAAGCTGCGCGTGGCCCTGAGCCTGACGGACGAGTGGGCCAAGGCGGACAAGGAAAGCCAGCTGGTCACCGGCGTCGTGGCGGTGCGCAAGGCGTTTGCCGACGAGCATCCGGACCTAGTAAAAGCCTTCATGGAGGCCTACAAGGCTTCCGCCGATTATGTGAACCAAAACCCGGACGAAGCCGGGCAGTGGATCGCGGACCTGGGTATCGTGGCCAAGGCGGGCCTCGCGGCCAAGGCCATCCCCGCCTGCAACATCGTGTGCATCACCGGGGATGCGATGAAGGCGGCAGTCTCCGGCTACCTCAAGGCGCTCTTTGACGCCGACCCAGCCTCCGTGGGCGGCGCGCTGCCGGATGATTCCTTCTACCTGGCGGCATAAGGCATGAAGCGGCGGCTGACCGGCCTCGCGGTGACGCTGTTCTGGCTCACCCTGTGGCAGCTTCTCAGCATGGCGATCGGACAGGAGATCCTGATGGTATCTCCTGTTTCGACGTTTCTGACGCTCGTTCGCCTGATGGGAACTCCTTCCTTTTATCTATCGGTGGGCAACACCTTCGGGCGCATCCTGTCGGGCTTTCTCCTGGCGCTCGTACTGGGAACGTGTCTGGGAACGATGGCCCATTTTTCCAGAGGCGCGCGGCTGATCATGTCGCCGCCGATGACCGCCGTTAAATCCACACCGATCGCGTCGTTTGTGATTCTGGCGCTGATATGGATCAGCGCGAAGAACCTATCAACCTTCATCTCATTTCTGATGGCGCTGCCGCTGGTGTATGAGAGCGTGCTGGCGGGGCTGGATGGCGCGGACCGGAAGCTTTTGGAAATGGCGGAGGTGTTCGGCCTGACGCGCACAAGCCGGGCGCGGGCGATTTACGCGCCCGCCGCCGCGCCCTACCTGCTTGCGGCCTGCCGCAGCGCCATGGGCATCTGCTGGAAGGCGGGCGTCGCCGCCGAGGTGATCGCCCAGCCCGCCAATTCCATCGGCGACGCGCTCTACCGCGCCAAGCTGTTTCTGGCCACCGACGAGCTGTTTGCGTGGACGGTGGCGGTGGTGCTTTTGAGCCTCGCGTTTGAAAAGCTGGCGGTTCGGTCCATCGGCGCGTTGGAAAAGAGGCTAACGGGGGCGGCGCAATGATTGTTCTTTCGGATATCACAAAATCCTACGGTGAGAAGCGTGTGCTTTCGGGCGTCAGTCTGACCCTGCCGGAAGGCCGGGTGACCGCGCTGACGGGGAAATCCGGCTCCGGAAAGACGACGCTTTCCCGGATTCTGCTGGGCCTGGAAAAGCCGGACGGCGGGCGGATCGAGGGTGTGGACGGCATCAAAAAGGCGGCGGTGTTTCAGGAGGACCGGCTGATCGAGCACCTGAGCGCGCTGGACAACCTGCGGCTGACTGGCGTCTCAAGGGAGGCGGCGGTCCTGAGCCTTACGGCTCTCGGGCTGGAGGATGATTTGAACGAGCGGGCGCAAAAGCTCAGCGGCGGCATGCGCAGACGGCTGGCGCTGGCGAGGGCGATGACCGCCAGAGCGGATCTGGTCGTACTGGATGAGCCGATGAACGGCCTGGATGGGGAGAACAAGCGCCTAGCGGCGGACTACGTCCGGAAAAACCGGGGGCACGCGGCGGTTCTACTCATCTCCCACAACCCGGAGGACCTGGAGATTTTGGGCGCATCAGCAATTTTTTCTCTGGATCGGGAACAAGAACCTCCAATGGCTGCAACCTGAAGCAACCTTCGCCCGTCAAAGGGATACAATGGGCAAGGATGTGATGGGTCATGCGCTTCGGACTGAAAAAATGGACGGCGGTTCTCCTGTGCGCGGCGCTTCTCGCGGCAACGCCGGTGCTCGCCAGCGCCAAGGATCTGAATGAGGCGCTGTTTGACGACGCCAAGGAAGCGTTGACCTTGATCAGCTATGGCGAATACCAGAAGGCGCTCGACAAACTGAACTTCACCGAGCCGCCCGCAGAGTCCGACTTTGAGGACTTCGTTTGCTTCGAGCTGGACAGCGTGCTGACCCAGGCGGTGCAGACGGACGTTGCCGTCTGCTACCACAAGAGCAAGAAGCTCTACCTGGCCATCCCGGTGGAGGAACCTGTCAGCCGCGACGTGGAGACATTGGTTTTGTCCTCCTCTGACGGCGAACAGTTTGACGGCTACAAGGCCGCCAAGTGGGGCGACGTAATGAAGTCCGTCAAGAAGGACGACGCCGCCGTGTGGAACCTGCCCTACGATCCGGGCACGCTGGTGGTTGTGCCGGACGCATAAGCATCAACTCCGGGAAGCCAACCGGCATCTCCGCGGCGCCGGATGATTTGATGATTTTTCGGCAGGGTCCCCAGAAACGCTGTTTCCGGGGACCCTGCCATAAAAGGTCAATCGATCGAGAATTCGTTGAGCGCCTTGTGCCACCAGGCGAAGGTGGTCTGGCAATCCGCGTAGGTGATGGAACGCATGTCCCAGACGATGTTTGCGTTGCCCGGGCGGCGCTTGGTATCCAGCAGCGGATTCTTTCGGGCCGGGGTGACTTCCAGCAGGAAGTTGTAACCGGACACGAAGCTGATCTCAAAGCCCTTGTCCGCAACCTCGATGGAGAGCGTATAGCCCTGGCCGCCTTTTTTGCCAAAGCCAAGGATGCCTGCCGCGCCCTCGGAGGCGATCTTTTCATCCCGGAGCCGCGCGCGGCAGTGGTCGTAGCATTCGAGCGTGAAGTCCTCGTTGTCGCCGGGGCCGGGCCCGATGAGCAGGAAGATCCCGCTTGGGCCGATGCCCACGCCCTTAAAGCCTCCGCCGAACTGAACGAGCAGCGCGCTGTCCATTTTCAGATCCTGGTGCGCTTCGGCAAAGGCGATGCGTTTGTCTTCAAGCTCTTTCAGGTTGGCCTTGCGTGCCTTTTCATTCTCGTTCCCGCCCAGCAGTGCCATACGATCATCCCTTTCCAAATACGCTGCAACCGGCGCAATGGGCCGGTCGTTTTAATCTGCCTGCCAGGAAGATGCGCCGCAGGCTTTCTTTCACGGTCAAGTCGCGTCTGAGAGGCGTGCTAACGTTTCCAGCGCCTGTTCCCGGAAAAACCTGAGCGCGGTGGGGAAGGGCAGCGCCTTCAGCGCCTCCGCTCCGACAAACGCCCCTTCGGTCGCGCCGGTTGCGCCGCAGGTCCAGCCGGTCATCTGCCAGATCAGGTGTGTAAATACGTGGCGCGCGCTTCCTAAAGGGACAAGCCCCTCCGGCTCGACGCCCAGTTCCCGAAGCGCAGAGCGTACCTCGGCCTGCGTCCTTGCGCCGGGAAAGCTCGGGAACTCGTACAGGCCCGGCAGCAGTCCCTCGTCCGGTCGCCTTCGCACCAGCACCGCGTCCGCGCGGTACACAAGCGCCACCGCCCGCTGTTCCAGCCGCTTGTCCGCCTTGGGCGGCATCTGCGGCAGAGATTCGGCGTCGCCCGCGCGAAACGCATCGCATGCCAACCGCACCGGGCAATGCGCGCAATCGGGGCGGGGGGTGCAGATGAGCGCGCCCAGCCCCATCATCGCCTGGTTGAAATCGCCCGGATGCTCCAAAGGCAGCGCAGAGAGCGCCGCCTGACGCAGGGCGCGCTTCCCTTCGGGCGAGGCGGCGTTCATCCGGATGCCAAAAGCGCGGCTCAGTACCCGGATCTGGTTGCCGTCGATGGCGGGTTCCGGCTGGTCAAAGGCGATGGATGAGATCGCCCCCGCGGTGTATTCGCCCACGCCCGGAAGTTTTTTAAGAGAAGCGGCGTCCCGCGGGAAGCCGCCGACTGAGGCCGCCTGTCTGGCCGCCTTCATGAGGTTGCGCGCCCGGGAATAGTAGCCCAGGCCCTCCCACAGCTTGAGCACCTCCACCGGGTCCGCTTCGGCCAGCGCCTCCACGGTCGGGAAGCGGTCCAGGAATGCCAGGTAGTAGCGGATCACGGTCTCCGCGCGGGTCTGCTGCAGCATGATCTCCGAGAGCCAGATCCTGTAGGGGTCCCGCTCCTTCCGCCAGGGAAGGTCACGGGCGTTCTGGCCGTACCAGTCGAGCAGCGCCTTGGTAAAGTCGGTCAATCCATTTCCTCCCGGACTTTTTGCTCCAGCGCCTCCGCCGGGCAGGGAAAGTCATCCCGCCGACAGAAGTCTCCCTCGGGCACCCGAATCACGCGGCCGGGCAAAAGCCACGCCGGACTGTACAGACGGTTGGCGCGAAGCAGCATGCACCCTGGCACATGAAGCCTCGCGGACAGCGCATCCAACCCCTCGCCCTCGCGCACGACGTCCTCTTTCAACGCGCACACCCCCTTATTGGGAAGGTATGCGAAGGCCTGCCAAAATACGACCGCCTTTGGCGGATTTGTGCAAATCCTGTGATGATACGAACCGGCGGGGAAGAGAGCCCCAAACGCTTGAACCACGACTTGCGGACCGGCTCCCGCGCAATGCCCGGATAACCCGGTCAGCTCTTTGCGATACGGGCCGAATCCCCGATCAGCTTCTTCAGTTCGTTCCATACCTGCTTGACCCGGTTAAACACATCGTCGGTCATGCTCTTGGGCCGGTCCTCAATGACGCTGCCGCAAGAGACGACCCGGTAATCGTATCCGGAATCGATCTTGACGCGCCACACGTAGACGGGTACGTACTTGGGCGAAGTGGCCTTAACCGTTCCGGAGCCGTCATCCACCAGCGTGAACTCGAAGATGATGCCGCTGTCCCGGTACCGTGTGCGCTGGTCGCAAAGGAAGTTGCCCATGGAGTAGACCACCAGCGCGCTGCGTTCTTTGCCGTCCGAGTCCTTGGCCGTCACGGTATCGATGGCCTGCACCACGTGCGGATGCCCGCCGATGATCATGTCCGCGCCCGCCGCGACCAGCTTTTTGGCCAGATCCTTCTGGGAGTCGGTCACGCTGCGGTTGTATTCCTCGCCCCAGTGCATGTACACCACGACAAACTCTGCGCCCGCGTTCCGAAGCGCCGCGATGTCCTTTTTGGGGCTGGAATTGCGGGTGGTGCGCAGGCCGTACTGGGTGGCTTCGGGGTCGGAGCTGTTCTCCAGGTTGTTGGTGGACACGGTGTAGTTGGTGATGCCCACCTTGATGCCCTTGATGTTGACCACCTTGGGCGTATCGTATTCCTTCTGGGTGCGATAGGCACCCACGTGGTCCAGACCGACCTTGTCCACGTTGTCAATCTCGCGCTTGAGGCCGTCAAAGAAGGTGTCCAGCGCGTGGTTGTTGGCCAGCGTCAGCATATCCACACCGCTGCTCTTCAGCGCGTACATCAGGTGCGGCGGCGTGTTGAACTGCGGATAGAACTTGTAGCCGCGGCTGCCCTTGCCGCCCATCGGGCCGTCCACGTTGCCGATGGTGTAGTCCGCCTTGGAGAGCGAATCCGAAATCAGCGAGAAGAACGGCGAGAAGTCGAAGGTCTTCCCTTCGGCGTTGTAGGCGGTGTCAAACAGCGGCTCGTGGATGATGACGTCGCCGAAGGAGCGGACGACCGCTTCCCGCTTGACGCCGGTGGGCACGGTGGGTTCTCCGCTCAGGTCCTCGTTGATGTTGACATCTTCGGACGGCACGTCAGCGGAGGCGTCCCCTCCCTCCTCGCCTTGGTCCGCATCCGTATCCGCCTTGGCGGAGGGCGCGGCAGAGTCTCCGGGACCCGGCGTCGTCGTCTGCGTCGCGACGGTCGCGACGGTGCGGTCCGGCATGGAGCAGCGAACCAGCAAAATGCAAAGCGCTGCAATGAGAATAAGCAACGCGATGAATGACGCCAGACGAATCCGCCTGGGCAGCGCCGCATATCTTTGCAACAAGTTGGATAGCATCGGATCAACTCCATATCCCGCTTTTAACCGCATTATACCACGAATTCATGTATTTGCATATACTGCGCGCGCGAAGGAAAGCCCAAAGCCGGGAGAAAACGCGAAATTACGGGGGCAGCTCAGGTCCGGTTCGCGGGGCTCCGCGCGCGGTTTCGGGGCTTCCATGCGGCAGTTTTCCGACTCTATAGCCGATTTTGTCTTCCATAGACGCCCAAACCCGTATAGATGAAACAATATCCAGAGCTTTTGCGTCCAACCGATATTGACTGGAGGTGTGTTTTGTTGTACACTTTTCAATATGAAGCGCGATCATGCGCTCGGTTGATGTTTCCGGTCTGGACGATGCGCACGTCTTTCGTCAGAGGGCACGCGAGAAAAGGTGGTTGAAGAATGGCAACAAAGCAATTCGGCAAGCTGAAATTGCACTGGTCGAAGCGCGGCCTTGCGTATAAATGGGGCGATGGGGAGATACACCGCCTTTCTTTTGAGCGTCAGAACGCCGATGCCGGTGATCATCAGCAGGCCGACGGCTACGACCCGAACGATCCCAATGGCCCGGAGTACCGGGACTACGGACGCGGGTACGACCAGAGCGGGCCTTACCCTGGGCAGGACAGCTATGAGCCGGAGGGATATGATCCCGGCGAAGGCGCGCCCGCGGGCCGCTATGACGTGCTCTACCGAAGCGACTGGCTGATGTGGCTGCTTCTGGTCGTGCTGCCGCCGCTTGGCATCTGGATCCTCTGGAAGCGAGAGCGGCTGGAACCCAGACCGCGCATGATCGTCTCCGGCGTGGCGGTGGTCTGGTTCATTGTGCTGCTGGTCTGGATCTTCTCCGGTCTGTTCGGCCACGGCGCGGATCAGACGGTGGGCGTGGGCAGCATTCAGGCGCCTGAATCCATCGTGGTCGGCGCGACGCCGACGCCTTCGCCGACCAGTGTTCTGACCGGCGAACTGCCCGCGGGCACGGTGAACGACGGGAGCGCCACCGGGGAGACGCCCGCCCCCGCCGCCCAGTATACGCCCAGGCCCGGCGGAAGCTCGAACGGTTCTTCCGATTCCGGAACCAATGTTGGTGACGATACCGGCGATACTGGTGACACCGGGGACGGCTCCACCGCCGCCGATGATCCGGACGCCACCTACGTCTGGGCCTCCAACAGCGACAGCTATTACCACAAGACCAAGGACTGTACCAACATCACGGGTACGCCCACCAAGGTTTCGGTGGACATCGCCCTCTCCCGCGGGCAGTCGGCCTGCCCTGTGTGCTATGGCATAAAGTCCAGCGGCACTACCTATTACGCCAGTTCAGGCGGCAAGTATTACCACAAGGACAAGACCTGCTCGAAGATGAAGAACGCGCAGGCGATCACCCTGGCGCAGGCTCAGAAAAAGGGCCTGAAGGCCTGCCCTGTCTGCGTCGGCGCCTATTATGCCACCAAAGGCGGAAAATACTACCACACCAAGAGCAACTGTACGGGCATGAAGAACGCGCAGCGGGTGACCAAGGCCCAGGCGGAGAAAGCGGGGCTGAAGCCCTGCCCGATCTGCGTTAAGAAGACCAGCGCAAGTAAAAAGAGCACCACCGCGGTCAAAGCCTACTACAGCACGTCTGTGGGCAAGTATTACCACGTCAACCCCACCTGCTCGGGCATGAAGAACGCGCAGAAGATCACGCTGGCCACCGCCAGGAAGCGCGGCCAGAAGCCCTGCCCGGTGTGCATCGGCAGCAAGGCGGCTACTTCCACCACCATCTACTACGCGACGACCGCCGGCAAGTACTACCACACCAAGGCCAACTGCTCGGGCATGAAGAACGCCCGAAAGATCACGCTGGCCACCGCCAAGGCCAAGGGCAAGCTGCCCTGCCCGGTGTGCGTCAAGGCTTCGTCCACCACCTACGTCTACGCGACGACGGCGGGCAAGTACTATCACTCGAATTCCACCTGTTCCGGGATGAAGGACGCCCGGAAGGTGACGCTGGCGGTAGCCAAGAAGGCTGGCAAGACCGCCTGCCCGATCTGCATCAAGAAGAACGCTTCCACGATCTACTACTACTCCACGGTGGGCGGCAAGTACTATCACGCCAAGAGCAACTGCTCGGGCATGAAGAACGCGACCAAGGTCACGCTGGCCACCGCCAAGAAGCGCGGCCAGAAGCCCTGCCCGATCTGCCTGTCGAAGCAAGCCCAGGCCGCGACGGAGACCAAGACCTACGTCTACGCCACCAACGGCGGCAAGTACTATCACGCTAAGGCAAACTGCTCGGGCATGAAGAACGCTCGGAAGGTGACGTTGGCCGCGGCCAAGGCGTCGGGCAAGACCGCCTGCCCGGTCTGCATGAAGTCCAAGACCAGCACTTCCAACGCGACCTTCGTATACTCGACGTTGAGCGGCAAGTACTACCACAAGAAGGGCTGCAATACCTCCGACGCCGAAGGCGCCAAGAAGGTGGCGCTGGTCACCGCCAGGGCGCATGGCAAGACCGCCTGCCCGGTGTGCTTCAAGAGCGAGACCGTCTACGTCTACGTGACGCCCGCAGGCCTCAAGTACCACAGCAAGGTGAACTGCAGCGGCATTCACAATACGATGAAGATCACCCTGAAAACCGCGATCGCCCGCAAGTACATCCGCTGCACTGTCTGCGACGCGCCCAAGCCGTAACCTCATGCGCAAAACGGCGCGCCGGAAATCCATCGTGGATTTTCGGCGCGCTTTGTGCATTAATAACCTTTCAGTTTTTTTAATGCGAAAGGCGAACGCTGCGTGCGCCTGAAATTCCATGGAATTTCAGAGGGCGCTCTGATACCAATCCCAAATATGAATTCCCCGCCGGACTGAATCTTTTCATGCAGAACCGTGTCGCCCCCACTTAAGCGTAGCGCTGCATTTTACGCTGACGCGTATCCCGAAGGGTCGCTTCGGCTCCTTGTTCTGTATCGAAAATCTTTCGGCCCTTTGGAGTAATTCTTATTTTTACTTGGTACTATTATACGCCTTTCGCTTCGGTTTTTCATTCGCGCGACAGCCCCATACCAGCTAGTGGCAAGCATCGTCGCACCCTATACTCGTTTGGCCGATGATTCAGCTGCGAATTTCCATCCAGATCTGGTCGTACTTCGCCATGTCGCTGGAGATGTCGTGGAAGAACTCGCAGCGGTCGATCACATCCTGGGCCGGATTGAGGGTAGCGTTGTTCTTCTCATCATCCGACATTTCGTCGATGACCGCCTGGATCGGGGTGGAGTAGTAGATGTATTCCATGTTCATCCGGGCGATGTCCGGGCGGCACAGGAAGTTGATGAACTGCTCGGCCAGTTCCTTATTCTTGGAGTTCTTGGGGATGCACATGCCATCCACCCAGACGTTCGAGCCTTCCTTGGGCACCACGTATTGGAGGTCTTCGCTCTGGGAAATGGCGTACATGGCGTCGCCCGACCAGACCACCGCCATCGGCGCTTCGCCGGCGACCATCTTGTCCTTGACCTCGTCCACCAGGTAGCCCTTTACGATGCCGTCCGCCTTCTGCTTGACCAGAAGCGCCTTTGCCGCGTCCAGCGCCGCCTGATCGTTGGTGTTCATCGAGTAACCCAGGTATTTCAGCGCCAGCCCCAGCGAGTCGCGGATGGAATCCAGCATGAACACGCTCTTCTGGTTGGCGGGGTCAAAGATCGGCGCCCAGGAGTCGATGGGGCCGGAAACCATGGTGGTGTTGTACAAAAGGCCCACCGTGCCCCACATGTAGGGGATGGAGTAGGCGCCGTCAGGATCGTAGGCGGGCTTCTTCAGCCAGTCCACGAGCCCCGCGGCGTTCGGGATCTTGTCCATGTCCAGCGTTTCCAGCATACCCTCTTTGATCATGCGCTCGATGATGTAGTCCGACGGGAAGATCACGTCGTAATCGCCCGCGCCGCTGGACAGCTTGGCGTACATTTCTTCATTGGTGGTGAAGTTGGCATAGTTGACCGTGATGCCGGTCTCCTGTTCGAACATCGATATGACGGATTCGTCAATATAGTCATACCAGTTGAAAACGGTGATCGAGCCTTCGGCCAGCGCGCCTGCGCCAATGGACAACGCCAGGAGGACCAGCACCAGAGCGACCAGTTTTTTCATCTCTTCATACCTCCGTAAGTGGAATCAGGATACGTTTTCAAGCGCGGAGCGCTTGTTGACGATGAGCAGGAGCACCAGAACCACCAGGAACATCAGCGTGGACAGGGCGTAGATGGTGGGCTCGATGCCTTTCTTTGCCGCGGCGTAGATGATGATGGACAGGTTTTTGTCGATGTTGGTGGTGAAGTAGCTGATGACGAAATCGTCCAGCGACATCGTAAACGCCAGCAGCGCCCCCGTCACCACGCCCGGCATGATCTCGGGCAGAATCACCTTGCGCACCGCGCGCATCGGTGTGCAGCCCAGATCCAGCGCCGCCTCATAGAGATTTACGTTCAGTTGCCGAAGCTTTGGCAGCACCGAAAACAGCACGTAGGGCGTGTCGAAGGAGATGTGGGCCAGCAGCATCGTGCCATAGCCCAGCGGGATTCTGATGAACACGAACATCAGCATCAGTGAAACGCCTGTCACGATGTCCGGTGTGGTCATGGGCAGGTACGATACGCTCATGATCAGGTTTGCGCTGCGCGAGCGCATCGCGTGGATGCCGATGGCCGCCAGCGTCCCAAGGATCGTCGCCACCGCGGTGGCGATCAGCGCGACGATCAGCGTCATGTACAGAACATGCATGATTTCCGGCTTGTGGAACAGCCGATCGTACCACTGCAGCGAAAAGCCGCCCCACTTGGCGCGGGATTTCGAGGCGTTGAACGACAAAATGACCATCACCACAATGGGGGCGTACAGGAAGGTGAGCAATAGCCCCAGGTAGGTTCCGCGGAAGAACTTTCTCACCAGGCGCCACTCCCTTCCTTTTTGGGATCAATCCGGTTCAGAAGCCCGATCGACGCGATGATCAAAAGCATCATCACCAGGCTCAGCGCAGAGCCGAAGCCTTTGTCGTTGACCTCTGTGAACTGGCGGTCGATCAGGTCGCCGAACAGCCAGAAGTTGCCGCTGCCCAGGAGGCGCGAAATCGCGAACGTCGTCACCGCCGGCATGAACACCATCGTGATTCCGGAAATGATACCCGGGATCGAAAGCGGCAGAACCACCCGCCGGAATACGTTCACGGGGTTTGCACCCAGATCTTCCGCCGCCTCGATGATACGCTCGTCCATCTTCTTGAGGGAGGTGTAGATCGGAAGGATCATGAACGGCACAAAGTTGTAGACCATGCCGGTCAGAACCGCGCCTTCCGTGCCGATCATCTGGAGCGGCTGCATCCCCAGGCGCTTTAAAAGCTGGTTGATGATGCCGCTGTCCTCCATGAGGGACATCATCGCATAGGTGCGCAAAAGGAAGTTCATCCACATCGGGATCAGGATCAGGACGAACAGCGCCTGATTCTTTGAAAAATCCTTGCTGGCCAGAAAGTACGCGGCGGGGTAGCCGACGATCAGGCAGATCACCGTGCAGTAGACCGCCAGGTACAGACTGCGCCACAAAACACTCAGGTAGGTAGGGGAGAGAAACTTCTGGATGTTGGCGAGGGTGAAGCCGTTTTCACCTTTGAAGGCGAAGTATCCCACGAACAGGAGCGGCGCCACGGTGAACATCACCATCCAGGCGACGTAGGGCCCCGCGAAGGCGCTGCGCTTCATGAGACCGCCTCCTGTGGTTTCTCCTGCCGCCGCATGATGTGCATGTTGAACGGCACGACCGAAAGCCCAACCGTGGAGCCTGCGGGCTGCATGGTGGTGGAATGCACCTTCCAGTCGAAGCCGCCGGCGTTGATGATCATTTCATAATGGACGCCCTTGAACAGCACGCTCTTGACCTCGCCGGTCAGCATGCCCACGTCCTCGCCCACCACCATGATGTCCTCCGGGCGCACCACCACGTCCACCGGCTGGTTGATGCCAAACCCGGAGTCCACGCAGGGGAATTTTTCGCCGCACATCTCGACCAGTTCGTCCTCCAGCATCATGCCGTGCAGGATGTTGCTCTCGCCGATGAAGTCAGCCACGAAGGCGTTCTTGGGTTCGTCGTAAATGCGCTTGGGGTCGCCCACCTGCTGGATGCGGCCCTCGTTCATCACCACGATGGTGTCGGACATCGTGAGGGCTTCTTCCTGGTCGTGGGTGACGAAGATGAAGGTGATGCCCAGTTCCTGCTGCATGCTCTTGAGCTCGAGCTGCATCTCCTTGCGCAGTTTCAGGTCCAGCGCGCCCAGCGGCTCGTCCAAAAGCAGCACCTCCGGTTCGTTGACCAGCGCCCGGGCAATCGCGATGCGCTGCTGCTGGCCGCCGGACATGGAGTCCACCCCACGCTTCTCGTAGCCGGTCATTTTAACCAGTTTCAGAATGCGGGTGACGCGCTTTTCGATCTCGTCCCGGGACATCTTTTTAAGCTTGAGGCCGAAGGCGATGTTGTCGTACACGTTCAGATGGGGGAACAGCGCGTATTTCTGAAAGACGGTGTTGACCCGGCGCTTATAGGGCGGGACATTCGCGATGTCCTTGCCTTCAAACAATAGCGTCCCCTCCGTCGGGTATTCAAAACCGCCGATGATGCGCAGCATGGTGGTCTTGCCGCAGCCGGACGGGCCCAGAAGCGTCACAAACTCGCGCTTGCGAATGTACAGGTTGATGTCCGAAAGCGCATTCGTCCCGTCGAATTCCTTGGAAATGCCGATCAGCTCGATCAGCCGCGTTTCTTCAACCATGGCGCATGCCCCTTTGTATCAGAATCAGAAGCTGGGCGGCGTCGCCACCCAAAGAACGCGGGCCACCGTCTTGCCGGGATTGACCAGCTTGTGTACGGCGGTGGGTTCGTAGTAGAAACTTTCATCCTTGCGGGCGCGGGATACCCGGTCGCCCAGCACGATCTGGACGCTGCCGGTCAGAACGTAGCCGAACTCCTCGCCCTCGTGGGGATCGTCCTCCACGGTTTCGCCGCCCGGGCCGATTTCTACCAATATCGGCTCCATGCGGTTTTTCTGGGCGGTTGGGATCAGCCAGCGGATGGAGCCTTTCAGGCCTTCCTCTTCAAACTTGACGGAGGTATCCGCCTCGGAGAACACGAGTTTTTTATCCGCTTTCTCGCTGAAAAACTGGGGAAGGTCGGTGCCCAGGCACTCCAGCATATCCACCAGCGTCGCGATGGAGGGGCTGGTCAGGTCGCGCTCAAGCAGCGAAATGAAGCCCTTTGAAAGCTCGCACCGGTCGGCCAGCTCTTCCTGGGTCAGGCCCCGCTGTAGCCGAAGACGCTTGATTTTTGAGCCGATTTTCATGGGCCGCCTCCCGCTGTGAGTTTAAAGATACTAAACAAGCAAACGGTTTATATTAAACCATCCGGAGGGCCTTTTGTCAATTGTTTTGGGGGTGCGTGCACGTTAAATATTATGTGCTTGGAAGTTTAGTACCGATCAACCTGCGGTACGGCCGGCCGTGCCGCCCGGTGGACGGGAGCAGCATTTCCAAGGGTGCGAAATGTCGCCTCTCCGAAGGCGTATCTTGACTTCGCGGATTGAGCGTGGTACAGTGTGCTAGAGCATTTCCGAACCACGATCCCGGCGGTGGGGGGTCAGCTGTTCTGATAAAGGAGTCGTTTCATGAACCCATTGGTCTCGATCATCATCCCCAGCTATAAACGTCCGCCGGCTTTTGTGAAGCGTGCCGTCGATTCGGCGCTTCGGCAGACCTACGAGAACATCGAGGTTATCGTGGTGGACGACAACCCGTCCGGCTCCGCCGCCCGCGGCGAACTGGCGGCGCTCTTTGCGGAGTATGCGGGCGACCGGCGGGTACGGGCCGTTATCAATCCGCAAAACCTGGGCGGTTCGGAAGCCCGGAACGAGGGCGTGAAGGCCGCGAGGGGCGAGTATCTGGCGTTCTTGGATGACGACGACGAGTTCAGGCCGGAGAAAACGGAAAAACAGACGGCTTTCATGCTGGAAAATGGGCTGGATATGAGCTTTTCCGATTTCAAGCTGGTGGATGACGCCGGCCGGGTGATGGACTATCGGCAGTTTTCTGATATTCCGGCGTTTGATCAGGATTCGCTTTTGAAATACCACATGCTGCGTCATATGACCGGCACCACCACCTTTATGTACCGCGCGGAGGCGCTTCTTCGCATCGGCGGGTTTCAGCGGGCGGCCACCGGGCAGGAGTTCTACCTGATGCAGCGCACCATCGAGCAGGGGCTGAAAATCGGCTACCTGCCGGGCGACCTGATCATCGCCCATTACCACGACGAGGGGCGCATCTCCTCCGGCCCCGGCAAGGTGAAGGGCGAGAACGCGCTGTATGAATTCAAAAAGGGATATTTTGACCGCCTGACACCCAAAGAGCGCCGCTTTGTCTGCTTCCGGCACTGGGCGGTGCTTACGGTGGTCTATCATCGGGACCGCCGGTATCTCAGCATGCTGGGCGCGGCGATCCGGATGTTTTTGGCGTCGCCCGGTGACGTATTTCTGGAGGGCTGGAGATTTCGCACCGGCCGGGTAACCCACAGGGCGTGATCCGGCGCATATTTTCGGGTCCGGAGAGCTTTGTAATCAAAATGGGGCCGCTTCCAATGCGAGGCGGCCTTTTGTTCGCCGAAAAATGTAAAAGCTGTGACTTGCCAAAAACCGGCATTGCCACCCGGGTGTCTAACAGGGGAGCAGTCAGAAACAGGACGGAGGATGGCATGACAAGCGACGAATTTGCGCAGCGTGTTACAGCCATGACGCAGACGCGCTACCGGGTGAGCCGCACGATGCTCGCCTCCGACGCCGATCGCGACGACGCGGTGGCGGAGGCTATTCGACTGGCATGGGAAAAGCGCGGCAGCCTTCGGGATGAACGGTATATGCAAACCTGGGTTATCCGCGTCCTGATCAACGGCTGCCGCAATATATACCGGCGGCGCTGCCGGGAAATACCGGCAGAGTTTCTGCCCGCGCGCGCTGCGCCCGAGGCGGGCGATCCGGTGCTCCGCCAGGCGGTGCTCGAACTGCCGAAGAGTCTGCAACTCCCCATCGTATTGCACTACACCGAAGGATATGAGATCGCCGAAATTGCCCGAATGCTGCGCCTGCCAGCGGGTACGGTCAAGACGCGCATGCGCAAGGCGCGGGCGCTGCTCCGGGAGATGCTCTCCGAGGAGGTGGAGTCGTGAAGACGCGGAAGGATTTTGAGACCATGTTCGAACCGGCGGACGTCGGTTTCGAGGAGGCCGTTCAGCG
>CALGYL010000235.1 GCA_937934775.1 uncultured Clostridia bacterium | reverse complement strand
TAAAATTTGCGCCCAACCCGACAGGGCTGAGCGCCTTTGTTGATGGTCTGAGCCGCCGCGTCCAACTTGACGCGGCGGCGATCTTTTGGGAAAAGACTTTCGGTCTTCCAGCTTGTCGCCCCAGATGCTCCGGTTACAGACCTGTCTGTCATCCTTTTTTACCTGAAAATGGACGCGCCGGCGGACATTTTCTTCTGTGAAGGAGTCCAGAGGAGATCATCTCCTCTGGCAGGGGTTAGGGGGCGGCGCCCCCGATGTACTCTCTGGCGTTCTCCCCCGCTGTGCTCTCCGGCGTCTTTTACCCTCGCATCCACTCCGGCTTTTGTTCGAAGGGCATGCCGGGGTGGTTCAGCCAGCAGGCGGCCTTGTGGCCCTCACCCAGCGCGATCTCGGGCGGCTGCGCCTTGCACAGGGCCATCGCATAGGGGCAGCGGGCGGCAAAGGAGCAGCCTTCCGGCGGCGCGAACAGGTCCGGCGGCGCGCCCTCGATGCTGCTCACGCGCTCCCGCTCCTGGCTGTTCAGCTTGGGCATGGAGCACAAAAGCGCGTAGGTATAGGGATGGCCAGGCCGGTAGAAGATGTCCCGGGCGAGGCCTTCCTCCACGATCTTGCCGGCGTAAAACACCAGAACGCGCCTGGCCATGTTGGCCACCACGCCCAGATCATGGGTAATCAGCACGATCGCGGTGCCGAAGCTCTTTTGCAGCGACTGCATCAGCTCCAGAATCTGCGCCTGAATGGTCACGTCGAGCGCCGTGGTCGGCTCGTCCGCGATCAGGAGTTTCGGGTTCATGCACATGGCGATGGCGATCACCACCCGCTGCCGCATGCCGCCGGACAGGCTGTCCGGGTACTCGCGGAAGCGCTTGAGCGGATTGGCGATGCCCACCAGCTTCAGGTATTCAACGGTCTTCTCCTGTGCCTCGCGGCGGGAGATCTTCTGATGCTTCATCATGACCTCGGCGATCTGCTTGCCGATGGTCATGGTGGGGTTGAGACTGGTCATGGGGTCCTGAAAGATCATGGAGATGCGGCTGCCCCGCACCTGCTGCATCTGATTTTCGGTGAGGGCCATCAGGTCCGAGCCCTCAAAGCGGATACTGCCGCCGTCAATGGACCCCTGCGGGCCTTCGATCAGCCGCAGAATGGCCTTGGCGGTGACGGACTTGCCGCAGCCGCTCTCGCCGACCACGGCGACGCATTCGCCCGCGTCCACATGGAAGCTGACGTCCCGCACTGCCCGTACGCGGCCGCCGTAGGTTTTGAAGGATACGCGCAGGTCTTTGACGTCCAGCAGTGCGCCTGTTTCTGCCATTGTTTCGGGCTCCTTCCGGTGGGAATCCGGCTCCAGTCTGTACAATCCCGGTCTCCCGGGTGTCTTGTGCCTCGGTGTCTTCGTGCCCTCGCGTCCTCAGGATCTTCGGGATCTCGGAATCCTTCAGGTCTCGGAATCTCCCAGACCTCGGAATCCTCAGAACCTAGAACCTCCCCAAGGCTCCGATCGTTTCCGACGACCTGTGCGCCGGAAACGCGGTTTCCAGAACCAGCCCGGAGGCTGGTTCTGGAAACCATTCCTCCGGTCAGCGGGCCGCCCGGAAATCCGTCAGGATTTCAGGCCCGCGAAGTTCTTCTTCCGCGCTGAAAGACCCGAAGGGGATTTCAACGCCCATCGATGAAAAGCCGCGCAGCGGATTTTCATCGACTCTTTATCGTCCCCGCATCCGCGGATCCAGCGCGTCCCGTAAGCCGTCACCCAGCATATTGAGCGAGAGCATCGTGGTGCAAATGAAGAACGCGGGGATCAAAAGCTGATAGGGCTGCATGCGGTACACCTGAATCGCCGTCTGCGCAAGCGAGCCCCAGGAGCAGTTGGGCGACTTGATGCCGATGCCGATGAAAGACAGAAACGCCTCGGTGAAGATGGCCTGCGGGATGGCCATGGTCATGTTGGTGATCAGGATGCCGCCAATGTTGGGAATCATGTGGCGCAGGATGATCTTGCCGCCGGACACGCCCAGTGTGCGGGCGGCCATGACGAATTCCTGATTTTTAAGCTGCAGCACCTGCCCGCGCACCAGGCGCGCGCTGCCGATCCAGCCCAGCGCCACCATCGCCAGCACCAGCGGGAAGATGCCCGAATCCATGACGGTGCGGATCAGGATGGCCAGAATGATCATCGGGATGCCGTAGAGTACGTCGATCAGCCGCATGACCAGCATGTCCACCTTGCCGCCGAAGTAGCCGGCCATGCCGCCCACCAGACAGCCGATGGCGGTGTTGATGAGCACCACGACCAGGCCGATAAAGAGGGACACCCGGGCGCCCATCCAGTTGCGCACCCACAGATCGCGCCCCGCCTGATCGGTCCCGAAGATGTGCTCCAGGCTAGGCCATTTGTTCATGGCCTTGGCGTTCTGGGCGGCGAAGTCGTAGCGGGCGAACATGGGCGCGAAGATGGCCAGAAGAAGGTACAGCGTGATGATGGCAAGGCCCAGCATCGCGACCTTGTTCTTTTTCAGTTTGTTCCAGGCGTCCTGCCAGTAGGTGAGGCTGGGCCGGACGATGCGGTTGAGGTCCTGATCGTCCTTTGCCAGGCGCTCGGTGAGCGAGGGGTCCAGCGGCCCCGCGAGGAAGGCCTGCATGTCGTCGATTTGCATGGGTCAGTCCTCCTCGTCCTCATCCTCGTCCATATTGAAGCCGCGGCCGCGGGTTTCCGCCAGCTTGATGCGCGGGTCGATGATGCCGTACAGAATGTCCACGAGCAGGTTCGCGGCCACCAGGAATACGCCGTAGAAGGCGGTCATGCCCAGGACCATCGTATAATCCAGGTCGTTGATGGACTGCACGTAGAATTTGCCCATGCCGGGGATGGCGTAGATACGCTCCAATACGAACGTACCCGTGAGCACCGCTGCGGTAATGGGCCCCATGATGGTGACGATGGGCAAAATGGCGTTGCGCATTTCGTGCCGCCAGATGACCTGCCGCGGGGACAGGCCCTTGGCGCGGGCGGTGAGTATGTAATCCTGATGGGTGACCTCCAGCATGCTGGAGCGCATCAGGCGGGTGATCAAAGCCAGTGTGTAGAGACTCAGCGCGATGACCGGCAGGATCATGTGCCGCCAGCTTTCCCACTGGGCGGCAGGCAGCCACTTCAGCTTGATGGCAAACACCAACTGAAGCACGGTGCCGATGATGAAGTCGGGCATCGATATGCCGATGATGGCGATCAATACGCAGATCACATCCAGCGCCTTGCCCGCCTTCTGCGCGGCCATGGTGCCCAGGAACAGACCCACCGAAAGCGCCAGAAGCAGCGCCCGGACGCCCAAGCCCGCTGAGAACGGGAACGTCTGCGCGATGGTGGCGTTGACCATGCGGCCCGGATATTTCAGCGATACGCCCAGGTCGCCATGCACAAGGTTGCCCACGTAGGTCAGCCACTGCTGCCAGACGGGCTTGTCCAGACCGTAATAGGCCATCATCTTGTCCCGGATGGCCTGGTTGGTCTTTTCGCTGATGAACGGATCGCCCGGAAGCATGCGCACCAGCGCGAAAATGATCGTGATCAGCACCAGCACGGTGATCAGCGCAATGACAGTCCGCTTTAGGATGTATCTGAGCATTTCCCAATCCCCCAATGCCAGTGTAACGCGGAAGAACCGGGAGGGGTACGCCGGGGCTCTGTCTCCGGTCCCCGCCAAAGGACGGCGCCCTTTGGAATCCCGCAAGGGAGATGATCCCCCCTGACCCCTCGTGAGCGAGGTATCCATTATGATGAAAGAAGCGCGGCCCCTTCACGTAAAGGGGCAATGGTTCAGAAGGAGCGAGGCATCCTCCCAAACCCGCGGGGGTTCGGGGGCCGCAGGCCACGATTGATTCAAGGCAGCCGGAGGATGGCATGTGCGGCCGCGGGTTACCTATGCCGCTTCTTGCGCAAGCCCGGCCGCAAGCCGGAGGTCTCTCTCCGGCTTGCGGGGCTTGCGCCGCGCATTTGAAAACCGCAAAGCGGATTTCAGATGCTATTCAACAAAATAGGCGTACGCGTAGTCAAGATCGCTGCCCAAGTAGAAGCGCACCACGCCCTTGAGCTTCTCGTTCATCGCGTAGGGCACCTGGCGGACCTGCAGCGGCACAATGCCAGCCTGCTCCATCAGGATCTTCTCGGCTTCGGCGTACATCCCGAGGCGGGTCTTGGCGTCGGCAAAGGTGTTGGCGGTGTTGACCAGCTCGTCATACTTGGCGTCGGAGAACTTGCCGCCGTTCTGGGAGTTGGTGGACACGAAGTAGGACAGGTAGGTGTAGGGATCGTTGTAGTCGGGCATCCAGCCGGCGTAGATCAGGTCGAAGTTGCCCGCGACGCGGTCGGCCAGCATGGCCTTGTAGGTGACGGTCTCGATCTCCACCTTGATGCCCAGGTTGCGCTGCCACTGATCCTGGCAGTTCTCGGCGATCAGCTTGTTGGCGGTGGCATCGGAGATCTTCAGCTTGACGGTAATGCTGGCCGGATCGGTGATGCTCAGCGCTTCCATGGCCTTCTTCAGGTGTTCGGCGGCCTTATCGGTCTCCGCGGTGGACTTGTAGACGTCGATGGGGTACTGCTCGGTATAGTAGCCGCCGTCCGCGCCGGCCACCAGCGGCAGCACGAAGCGGGTCGCCGGGGCATACAGGCCGTTGGTGGCGATGGCCACGTACTCTTCGCGGTCCAGCGCGTAGTTCAGCGCCAGGCGGAAGTCCTGGTTGCCCAGGATGGGGTTGGTTTGGGAGGCCAGGTTGATGCAGAACCAGTCCACCGCGCCGGAGGCATAAGAGGTGACGGCGGCGCCGGGCAGCTGGCTGGGATCGGCCAGATAGCTGGGCGCGATGGCCACCGGGATGTCCGCGATGTCCAGATCGCCCGTCTCAAACATGGAGAAGGCGGCCTCGGATTCCATGATGCTGATCGTCACGGAGTTCAGCTTGATGGCCGAACGGTTCCAGTAGTGCTCGTTGGGCACCATCTTGATGGACTGGTCCACCTGATAATCGGTCACGGTGAACGGGCCGTTGGTCAGCATGGAGTCGGCGGACAGAGCGTACTGGTCGCCGTACTTCTCGACCAGCTCCTGCTTGACGGGGTAGAAGCAGGGCATGTCCAGGAAGCCCAGGTAGTAAGGCGCGGGAGTGGCGAATTCAATGACGAAGGTGGATTCGTCCGGCGCGGAGACGCCCAGCGTATCCAGCGCGGCCTTGCCGGCCATGACGTCGCCCGCGTTCTTGATTTCGTACAGCACCCAGCTGTAGCTGTAGGCCTTCGCCGGGTCGGCCAGGCGGCGGAACGCGTAGACGAAGTCATTCGCGGTCAGCTTGGAGCCGTCGGACCAGCAGGCATCCTTGCGAAGATGGAAGGTCATCTTCAGGTTGTCCTCTGCAACTTCCCAGCTCTCCGCGACGCCGGGGGTCACCTGGCCCTCGTGGGTGCGGATCAGGCCTTCGCCGATCCCCTTGAGGACATCATAGGACGCGGCGGCGTTGAACTGCTGCGGATCGATCGTCGGAACGGAAGACAGCGAGAAGGTCAGGTCCTGATCCGCGCTGAGCGTTTCAGCGGCCTGCGCTTCGGCGAAGGCGGCGGGGGCCGCCAGCGTCAGCATGAGCGCCAGAAGGAGACACAGGAACTTTTGCATGGTACCGATTCCTCCCTTTTCTCATGGGCTTTCCATATTCCAGCGATACGGCTTCCAACCTGACGGGGGGTCGTGCCGCAAGAATGGCCGTTGGGGTATTTGATTCCATATCGATGAACTGTCGTTCAAAAAAATAGAAACATGTGTTTGAATCATTATAGCACAAGACCGTCGTTTTTCAAGTCAAAAACGCAAAAAGTATGAAAGCTTTTGAATGGGGAGTGTGCGCAAACTGCGTATTCAAAGAAAGTTCACACGTTCTGCAGGATTTCCGCCATTTGTGCCGGGGAATGCATATTCTAAGCGTTTCGCAGGCGTGAAAAGCGTTCGGAATTTATGAGATCGCGCTTTACTTTGCAAAAGGCTTGTGGTAAAATTGGCGAAAAGAACGGATGCCGCAGAGCGTCCGCGGCCGTAAGGAGAATGCGCATGACAGGCGAAAACGCCCGCGCGCTGGTGGAGGTCAAACACCTTAAAAAGTACTTCCCCGCGGGCAAACAGTGCCTGAAAGCGGTGGATGACGTCAGCTTTTCCATTATGCCCAGGGAAACCTTCGGCCTGGTGGGCGAGTCCGGCTGCGGCAAGTCCACCATCGGGCGAACGCTGGTCAAACTGTACGATCCCACCGAGGGCGAGATCATCTTTGACGGCAAGGACATCACCCGGCTCGACAAGGCGGGCCGCAAGGCCTACACCCGGGAAGTGCAGATGATCTTTCAGGACCCCTACGCCTCGCTGGACGGCCGCATGACCGTGGGCGACGTCATCGGCGAGGGGCTGGACACCCACTTCAAGCTCTCCGCCGCCGACCGGCAGCAGGCCATCTACGACGCGCTTGCGAAGGTGGGCCTCTCCAAGGAACACGCCAGCCGCTTCCCCCATGAGTTTTCCGGCGGCCAGCGCCAGCGCATCGGCATCGCCAGGAGCCTGGTCATCAAGCCCCGCTTCATCGTGTGCGACGAGCCGGTCTCCGCGCTGGACGTGTCCATCCAGGCGCAGGTGGTAAACCTCCTGATGGACCTGCAGCATGAGATGGGCCTTACCTATTTATTTATCGCGCACGACCTATCAATGGTCAAGAACATTTCCAGCCGCGTCATGGTCATGTACCTGGGCCGCGCGATGGAGCTGGCCGACAGCCTGGAACTATACGCCAACCCCCAGCACCCCTACACCAAGGCGCTGTTTTCAGCCATTCCCGTGGCCGACCCGGATTATGAACAGGAGCGCCATCGCATCCTATTAAAAGGCGATGTGCCCAGCCCCATTTCCCCGCCCTCCGGCTGCCGCTTCCGCCGCCGCTGCCCCCATGCGATGCCCATCTGCAAGGAGGCCGCGCCGGAAATGAAGGAGATCGCGCCGGGGCACTTCTGCGCGTGTCATCTGCATGACATGCAATAAAAATCCGCCGCGCGGCTTTTCATTGCGGCTTAGGGACGAAAAAGAGCTTCGCGTGCCTGAAATCCTCGCGGATTTCCGGGCGGCCCGCTGACTGCATGAAATGTTTCCTCCACCAGTGCCGCACTGGTGGAGGAAACGCGTTTCCGGCGTCCATGCCGCCGGAAACGATTGGAAAGCGCGACGAGGCTTGTCCGCCGGAAACGATTGGTGGGGGCGACAGGGTTTGTCAGTGGCTGGGCACTTGCCATCCGGCGCGCAGTCATGCCCCAGAAGGCAGTATCTGTGATATGACAAGGAGAAAGTATGATCGTAAGGTCTGTTGAACAGGGCGACGCGGAATGGGACGCGCTGATTGAATACGCGGACAAATGTTCCTGGCGCGCGGGGCCGTACCTTGCGAAGATGATGCGTTCCGGCGTGCTCACCGGCTGGGAGCGGGTATTTGCTGCCAGTGAAGCGGGCGAATTCGCCGGGTTTTGCACGCTGATAAGGGAGGACTGCATCCCGGACGCGCCCTATACCCCCTATGTGGGTTTCGTGTTCGTCGGTGAGCCGCACCGGGGCAAACGGATCAGCCAAACCCTCATCGGAAGCGCATTGGAATACGCCAAGGGTCTGGGCTTTCAAAAGGTCTACCTCACCAGTCGCGAAGTGGGCCTGTACGAGAAATACGGCTTCGTCAAGCTGGAGGACCGGAAGGATCAGTGGGGCGAGGAGGAGCAAATCTTCTCGATCACACTCTGACGGCCTCTGCCCGCAAATCCCTCCCACCCGTTCCATTCTACGCAAAAAGCCCGCTTTGACGCGAGCTTTTATATTTTCCCTATCCCGTCCCCTTTGTAGAGGGCGGCGCCCTCCGGCGTCCCATCCAGTGTTATACCAAGTAAAAATAGTAATTACTCCAAAGGGCTGAAAGATTCTCGATGCAGAACGAGGAGCTGCAACGAGGCGACCCTTCGGGATACGCCTTCGGCGTGAAATGCAGCGCTACGCTGAGTGGAGGGCGACAAAGTTCTGCGCGAAAAGATTCAGTCCAACGAGGAATTAATATTTTGGATTGGTATTATTCCTCGTACCGGATCAGCGACTGCGCGGCGCGCAGGGAGGGCGCGAGGGAGGATGCGGCCATGGCGTAGAGCGCCGCGCCGAAGGCGGCCTCTTCGTTATGAACGGGGATGAAGAGCGGCATGCCGAAGCGCAGTTCGAACGCCCTGCGCAGCGCGGGGTTTTTGCGGATGGCGTTTCCGGAACCGACCAGCATGTCCGGCATATTTGCGCCCGCGCGCAGCATTTCCAGGTACAATTCGTACAGCTCCCCCGCCATGCCTGAGAGCGTTCCGCCGATCAGGTGGCGAGCGTCGAAGTTCCCAGCGGAGAGTCCGGTGATCGCGCCGCGCAGTTCGGGGTTTCTGCGGGTGCCGGAGAAGCGAGGCGAAACGTCTGGGTTGTCCGGCAGGGTGAGCGCCTCAGCGCCCAGCGCGTTCATCGCCTCGTAGAGATTCCCCGGATCACTGCCTGAAAGCATCGCGCAGGAGCGCAGGAGCTTTTCCAGGATCTGGTATGCCCGGCCGCCGCACAGCGACGAGCCCACCAAGATGAAATCCGCGCCCGTCAACGGCCGCCGCTCGGTCTCGTTCAAAAGCCCCGCCGCGCCCGACATCATGGAAATCTGGCCGCCGGTCCCCATGTTGACCAGGGCGGTCTTTTCCGGCTCCCGCACCGAGCCGAGGAAGCTGGCCTGGTTGTCGCCCAGCGCCGCGGAGACAACCGCGCCCCGGTATTCGCCCAGCGCGCGCACGCCCCGCTCCACCTCCGGGAGAATCGCGGGGTCGATCCCCGCGTTGGCGACGGCCAGATCGTCCCAGTTTCCAGAGGGCAGGTCGAAAAGGCCCAGGCTGGCCGCGTTGGATGCGTGAATGACCGGCGTTTTGCGCCCGGAAAGCCGCATTGCCGCATAGTCCGCGATGGTGCACAATTTCGCCGCATCTTTGGGCACTTCGCCGCTCTGCGCGTTCCAGAAGTGGGTGGTCAGGCCGAAGCCAGTGGCCATGCGGCAGCCGGTGCGCCGGTACAGCTCGGAAGCATACGTGCCCTCGCCGAAGGGCAGATCGCCCCGGCCGTCCTGCCATGTGGCAAGGGGGCTGACCGAGCGGCCCTCGCCGTTCACATACAGCATGCCGTGCATTTGCCCGTCCAAGCCGATCGCCCCGACGGGCGCGTGCCGCGCCATCATGGAATCGATCAGGCCCTGAGCTTTTTGAAGGATGACCTCCGCGTCCTGCAGCCGCGCCCAGGGGCGGCTGTCCGGTTTGTCCGCGCCGTTTGGCAGCGTGACGGCCTCCAGCACGCGGCCTTCCCCGTTCAGCGCCACGGCGGACAGGGTGGTGGTGCCAATGTCGATTCCGATTGTGTTCATGTCGGCCTCCTCAGCATTCGACGGCGCTGGACGCGGGGTCCAGCCGCCGGATGATGTCCTGCTGGATGGCGGGGGAGAGATCCAGGAAGTTGACGAAGGTGCCGTGAATGCGCATGATGTAGACGCCCGACGGCGCGTACTTCTTCGGGTTGGCCAACACCTTTTTCAGCATCTCCGGCGTAGTCACGTTCACGTAGAGGTAGAAGGGCGACAGGCCCTTGGCCAGCGGGTTGAAAAACAGCGGGCCGACCACCTTCTGAAGGAATTCCGCGCCCTTTTCTTCAAAGCCCGCGCCGCGGAAGTACTTGGGGTCGATGCCCAGATGGGACGCGTAGCCGCCGCAGAACTTTTCAAAGGGCAGCTTCATCGCGGACAGGGTGCGAAGGCCCAGTCCGCCCGCCGCGTCGCCCGCCAGCGGATCGATGCCGTAGTTGAGCATGTCGCGGGAACGCCTGCCGTCGGGCGTCGCGCCCACCCAGTAGCCGTACAGAAGGTGGGTGGAAGGCGTCGAGAAATCGGGCCGGAAGGGGTTGCCCAGGTAGTTTTTGAGGCCCCGCACGCTGTCGGACACGCGGTTTGCGATGTCCGCGGCTTCGCGGTCCGGCGCATCCTCGTTCTCGCCGTACTTCGGGCAGGCGCGCAGGAACGCGCGCAACTCCTCATAGCCCTCAAAGTTTGCCCGAAGCGCGCGCAGCAGCGTCTCCGCTTCCTGCGGGCGCTCAGCCACCACGCGGTCGATGGCGACGAAGGAATCCGCCAGCACCGCAAGGCCGTGGATCAGACAGCCGCTGCCGTTGTAGCGGGTGCCCTGATTTTGCGTATCCCGCATGTCGTAGCCGGATTCCAGCCCGCCCATCATGGCGGAGAGGAACGGCACCGGCAGGTTCGAAACCGCCCGGGACGCGCCGTTCGCGGCCGTCTCCATCTCGGAAAGGAAGCCATCAAGGTTACTATAGAACCGTTCGCGGATGTGCCGCAGGTTCTCAAGCGGCGAAACCGGCACCACGTAGGTCGCGATTTGGTCGCCGGTGATCAGCGAAACCCCGTCGTTCAGCGTCAGTTCCAGAATCTTGGGCAGGTTCAGCCAGGTGTTGGTGGTGTTGCCGTTGTCCTTGCCCATGATCAAGGGCTCCTGACAGCCGGCGACGGCGTAGTCGGGCAGATCGGCCTCCTCGACGCCCGAGCGACGGAGCACCGCAAACACGCTGTCGTCGTTGAACAGCGAGGGCGTGAGGCAGCCGGGGGTGAAGAAGAAGCGGCCCATCTCCCGGTAGAGCTTCTCCGGGGTGTTTTTGTGCAGCTTGACCGACAGGATCGGCTGAGGCAGATTCATGGTAAAATAGGCGTCCAGCAGCGCGTAGCTGGTTTCGTTGGTCAAGTCGCGGCCGGAAACGTCGCGCCCGCCGACGATCAGGTTCTGGGAGATGGCCCAGCTTCGGTCGCCCACGTTGAAAAAGACCAGAAGGTGCGATAGAAGCGCGGCGGCTTCCGCCCGGTCGAGGCCCTCCGCCGCCCGGTAGGGCTCAAAGATGCGGTCGGCGTTGCCCACGGAGAAGGCAAAGGGGTTGGGCGCCTGCTCCACGCACATCACCTGCCACAGGATTTGGAAGCTCTGGATGGCTTCATACAGCGTGTCCGCGCCGCGGGCAGGCACCTTGGCCAGCGTCTGCCGCATGCGGGCAAGCTGCGCCCGCCGCTCACCGGAAGCCGCCTGTTCCAGCGACGCCGCAAGCTTTTCGTACCGGCCCGCCAGCATGACCGCCGCCTCCAGCGCCCGCTTCATCGCGCGGAAGCCGGAAGCCTTTTCCGGATCGCTCTCGGTGGCGGTCCTTTGGGAAAGCGCCTCGATCTCCCCCGCCACGCCGCTATTAAGGAACGGCCGCACATCCGGGATCACGTGGCCGGTCACCTGCTCCATGAAGAAGGCGACTTCGCCGGTCAGGTTTTCCACCTTTTCATATGTCTCCGAAAGCGCCCGCACGTAGGGCGTGTCTTTGTCATGCGCCCGGACCGCCTGAATGCGCTCCGGCGGAAATTCGCCATTCGGCTCGATGTCGCCAAAGACCGCCGTCGGGTCGCAGTACCCGGCGAAGGATTCCACCTTGAAACTGGGGTTGATCAGCGCGTAGGAGCGGGCAAACGCGTCCCGCTGGGTACCCGCGAAGAGCGCGTGTTCGCTGATTGAGAGGGGCAGTTCGCTCAGCGCGTCATAGAGAAGGTTTGCGGCCTTCTCCCGGGGCGGCAGAAACGCATACTTCTCCTCGTTCTTCGCGTAGGATTCCCGGATGAGAAACCAGCCGTCCAGCCTCGTCAGCGCCCGTTCCTCCCGGAACAGATCCTTCGCCATGCCAAAAACCGCCGAGGGGTTCAGCTTCAACGCTTCCATGTCATATCCTCCTTGCGGATCGTCCATTGGGGTTTTCGTTCATTACGGCCGGATTTCTCCGGCGCTTACGTCCTGACCACTTCAAGGCCCTCGGCCTTCAGCATCTCCTCCAGCGCCTCCGCCCGCCCGGCGGGCAGAAACGCGTCCCGCATCGCATAGGGAAGCCCCAGCTTTTCCCACTTGTCCCGGCCGTATTCATGGTAGCGCAGCACCTCCGCCCGCGCCCGGCCGGAGAACCCGGCGAGGAACGCGCAAAAGCCCGCCAGCGCTTCGTCCCCGTCGTTCACGCCGTGGATCAGCGGGATGCGGATCAGAAGGTCCAGCCCGGCCGCCGCGGCAAGCGCCAGATTCCGCTTCACCGGCTCGCCCGAAAGGCCGGTGCAGCGAAGGTGTTCGGCCTCATCCGGGTGCTTGAAGTCGGCAATCAGGAGGTCCAGGTGCGGGAACAGTTCCGGAAGGCGCGGGCTGGTCCCGTTGGTCTCCAGCGCCGCATGCACGCCCGCCGCCCGCACTGCCTTGAGAAGCTCCAAGACCGGTTCAAACTGCAGCGTGGCCTCGCCGCCGGTCAATGTCAGCCCGCCGCCGTCAAAGAACATGGGACTGGCCGCGAGCACCGCCCGCGCGACCTCCGCCGCGTCCTCCCGGCGGTTTCCGGGTCGGCCCGCCGCCATGCCCTCGGGGTTGGCGCACCAGGGGCAGCGCATGTTGCAGCCCGCCAGATGGTACAAAAGCCGGTTGCCCGGCCCGTCCTGAGCGTAGTTGAAGCCCTTCTGAAAGTATTCGATCGTCACTTAACGCCTCCCAGCTTTCCGAACACGCCGGATGGCCGCATCAACAGGCTGTCCAGCGCCACCACGCTGGCGCCCAGCAGCATCGGGTCCCCCGGAAGGCGGTTGACCGACACCTTCAGTTGCCGGTAGACTTCCGGCATCAGGTGTCGGCGGAGGACCTCGTCCGCCGTCTCCAGAAACGCGTCGCCACCCTCCACCATGCGATCGGCAAACACCACGCAGTCAGGGTTCAGCGCGTTGATCAGCCCCACCACGCCGAAGGCCAGATGACTGACCACCCTCCGGTAGGCATCCCGTGCCGCCGGGTCGCCGGACCGAACCAGGCGGAGCACCTCCCCGGCGTCCGGGGCTTTGCCGCCCTGGGCGAGCCGGGTCAGCGCGTAGGCTTCCTTCAAGGCCTCGGAGGAGGCGTAAAGCTCCAGACACCCCCGGTTTCCGCACTCGCACAGGGGCCCCGCGAAGTTGATCGACGCGTGGCCGATCTCCCCCGCGTAGCCCGACGCGCCGTGGTAGACCTGGCCGCCCGCGATCACTCCCGCGCCCACACCCCGGTCGCACACCACGTACAGAAGGTTCTCGTCCCGCCGGTGCTCGCCGTACCAAAGCTCCGCCAGCGCGCCGCAGTTGGCGTCGTGCTCCAGAAACACCGGCACATGGACCGCGCCGGAAAGTCCTTCCTCAATGTCCACCTTGGACCAGCCGGGAAAGCCGCTCATCAGCGTGATGCGCTTCGTCCGGGCGTTGAACGGCCCCGGCAGCGCCACGCCCAGC